>NZ_CP138988.1:1522500-1672500 GCF_044594215.1 Olleya sp. R77988
CCAAAATTTGATCAACAATATGAAGACATTGATTTAGATACTCGTTTAGATGCAGCAGAAAATGATTTAGAACGTGATCAGATACTAGAACAGTCAGAAGAGTATACTAAAAGAAGAAGTATAAACTTTATTGGTGTTAAAAAAAATAGAACAGGAGATAGTAAACCACGTTTTTATGATGTCGAAAACTTAACATTTAACTATTCTTATAACAAAATGGAACATCGTGATTTTGAAATAGAAAGATCGGTTGACAAACAAGTAAGAACAGGTGTTAATTATGCTTATAATTTTGAACCTAAAATTGTAGAACCTTTCAAGAAAAACGATTCTTTATTTACAGGTAAATACTGGAAAATACTTAAAGAGTTTAATGTTAATTTATTACCATCTAGTTTTACAGTTAATTCAGATTTAAACAGACAATTTAATCGTCAAAAATTTAGAGATTTAGATTTAACAGGTAATAATATTGGGTTAGAAGAATTATATAGACGTAATTATACCTTTGATTATCAATATAATCTTAATTGGAATCTAACAAAAGCACTTCAAGTAAACTATTCTTCTTCTAATAATAATATTGTTAGAAATTACTTTAAAGACAATATTATTAATGGAGAACCAGATCCTTTATTAGATGTTTGGGATGGTTTCTTTGACTTTGGAGATCCAAACCGTCAACAACAGCAAATAGGTATAAACTATGAGTTGCCTTTAAACAAGATTCCAGCACTTAGCTTCCTTCAAGCAACTTATTCATACTCTGGTTTATTCCAGTGGCAAAAAGGATCTGATTTATTTGGAAACTTAGTAGGTAATGATGGACTTACTTATAATTTAGGAAACACCATTTCTAACGGAAATACGCATAATATTAATTCAACTTTAGACATGAATAAGTTGTATAAATATTTAGGTGTTAAAACTAAAACTAGAAGCAGAGGAAATAAAGTAGCTAGAGGATCCAGAAATAATTTACCTCCAACAGGAGCAAAAAAGAAAACGCCTGTAGCTAAGAAAAAAGGAGATGGATTTGGGGCAAAATTAGGTAATTTTGGAGTAGGATTATTAACCTCTGTAAAACGAATTCAAGCAGTTTATAGTGAAACTAACGGAACATTTTTACCAGGTTATTTACAAACACCAGGATTTTTAGGTACAGCAAAACCAACTATTGGTTACACCTTTGGAAGCCAAAGTGATGTTAGAGAATTAGCTGCAAGAAATGGATGGCTAACAGCTTTTCCAGACTTTAATCAGCAATACACTACAAACCAAACTAAACAATTAGACTTATCTGCAAATTTAGTCCCATTTAATGATTTTAAAATTGACTTAGTTGGGTTTAGGACATATGCAGAAAATTATACAGAAAATTATAAAGTAGAAAATGGCGAGTACTTTTCTTTAACACCAAATACCTATGGTAATTTTAGTATTTCGGCATTTACTTTACCAACAGCATTTGGAAAAAGTGACGAAACAGGTTCTGAAGCATTTGAAGATTTTAGAAATAATAGATTAGCAATTGCAAGACGATTAGCCATTCAAAATGGAGCAGATCCAGACGATGTGGATGCAGACGGATTCCCTAAAGGGTTTGGTAAAACAAGTCAGCAAGTATTATTGCCAGCATTTGTAAGTGCTTATACTGGTCAAGATGCAAGTAAAACAAAACTTGGAGCATTAAGAAATGTGCCAATTCCTAATTGGGATGTAAAGTACTCTGGATTTATGAAGATGAAATGGTTTAAAAAGAAATTTAAACGTTTCTCTTTAACACATGGATACCGTTCAAGTTATAGTATTGGGCAATTTAGAACAAACTTAGATTATGATGGTATAGATTATGGTCTAAATTATGCTGCGCAACCTAATGAAGACTTAGATCAAGCAGGTAATTTTAAAAGCGAAAAACTTTACAGTAGTGTAACATTAACAGAGATGTTTAGCCCACTATTCCGTTTTGATATGGAAATGAAAAACTCTGTTAGAGTATTATTAGAAATGAGAAAAGATAGGATGTTGTCCTTAAGTTTTGATAACAATCTGATGACAGAAATTTCTGGAAACGAATATGTAGTAGGTTTAGGATATCGTATTAAAGATTTACGAATTAAGTCTAAGCTTGCAGGACCAAAAAAGACAATTGTTTCAGATTTAATTATGTCTGCAGATTTATCTGTTAGGGATAATAAAACCATAATCCGTTACTTAGATTTAGATAACAATCAAATTACAAATGGGCAAACTATTTGGGGACTTAAATACAACGCAGAATATGCCTTTAGTAAAAACTTAACAGGAGTCTTCTATTTTGATTATACATTCTCAGAATACGCTATTTCTACAGCATTTCCTCAAACCACAATTAGGTCAGGATTAACCTTAAGATATAATTTCGGAAATTAATTAAGCTTTGTTTGAAATTAATAGGTATTTAAATACATTTGTAGCACACTTAAAAAACACATAATGAACATACCATCAGAATTAAAATACACAAAAGATCACGAGTGGATTAAAATAGAAGGAGATCAAATAACAGTAGGAATTACAGATTTTGCACAAAGCGAACTAGGAGATATCGTATATGTTGAGGTTGAAACTTTAGACGAAACACTTGAAGCAGATGAAGTGTTTGGAACTGTAGAAGCTGTAAAAACTGTATCTGACTTATTTTTACCTGTTTCTGGAGAGATTGTAGCTTTTAATGAAAATTTAGAAGACGAACCAGAAAAAGTAAACTCAGATCCTTATGGAGAAGGTTGGATGGTTAAAGTTAAAGTATCTGATATGTCACAATTAGATAACTTATTGTCTGATGAAGATTACAAAGCACTAATTGGTGCGTAAATTATTACCATTTGCAAGTTTTGGATATTCTTTATTATTGCTTACAGTAAGTCTTATAAAAGTAAAGGATGTTGTTGAGTTGCCTGAAAATAATGATAAAGTCATGCATGCAATTGCATATTTTATATTTACTTGTATATGGTTTTACACACTTAATACGTATTATAGAAAAAGCATAAAACAAGCTTTTAAAATTACTATTATAGCTTCAATAGTATTTGGTATAATAATTGAAGTATTACAACATACAACAACACAAAGCAGACAAGCAGACTATAAAGACATAGTCGCTAATATAATCGGAACGCTTGTAGCTGTGGTTGTTATAAAGTTTATTACAAATTTGAAAGTTAAAAACTAGTATTACCTTGTTTTTTTGACAAATAAATAGTTATTTTAGCATTCAGTAAACATTTACAGATATGGAATCTAAAAAAAGTACAAAAGCAGATGTAGGACGTAACAGTTCTCTTTATGTTGCAGTAGGACTAGCATTAATGATGTTTTTATCTTACACAGCACTTAATTACACAACAACAGATAAGTCCGAAATAGATATAGGAATGTTGGATCTTGGAGATGATGATGATGAGGATGTGCCAATCACAGAGATTTTAAATACTCCACCACCACCTCCACCACCTCCAGCAGCACCAGAAGTTATTGAGGTAGTTGAAGATGAAGAAGATGTGGAAGAAACTATCATAGAATCTACAGAAACAACTCAAGAAGAAGTTGTAGAAGTTGTAGAAGTAGAAGATGTAGAAGTAGAGGAAGTTGAAGAAGATGTAGATGTACCTTTTTCTATAATTGAAAATGTACCTGTATTTCCTGGATGTGAAAACAAAGGAAACAATGATGCTAAGAAAAAATGTATGTCAGAGAAGATTGGAAAATTTGTTAGAAAACATTTTAATGCAGATTTAGCACAAGATTTAGGTTTAGATAGTGGTGTTAAACGTATCAATGTTGGATTTAAAATTGATAAAAACGGAAATATTGTTGGTATTAGAGCAAGAGCTCCACACCCTAAGTTAGAACAAGAAGCTAAGCGTGTTATCGGTAAGTTACCAAAAATGAAACCAGGTAGACAACGTGGTAAAGCGGTAAATGTGCCATACGGATTACCAATTACTTTCAAGGTAGAATAAAAGATAATTCCATATAATTTAAAAATCCCGTTACAATAGTAGCGGGATTTTTGTTTTTGGTATGCTTATTGTGATTTATTCATAACATTAACATTTAAACTATATTAATTATGAAAAATTCGAAAGAATCACACAATCTCACTCGCCAAAATGAGAAAAACGTGCAAAAATCACAAAAACACGAAGCAAATTTACAAAAAAACTCGTCGCTTTACTTTCAGATTGGGTTAATTATGTGTTTGCTGGCTGCTTATGGAGCATTAGAAATGCGTTTTGAAGGAAGTAACTATCAAATTCCAGAGACAGCAATGTCGGAAAATGAAAAGGAATACATTATGGCTCCTAATTTTACTGTAGAACCTGATGCTGTAGAAACATCAGAACCTTTAAGAGACAAGCCAGTACGTCCAGATAACCCAACAGTAGTTCCGGACGATACACCAGATGTTAAAGTAAATCAAGATAAATTAATATCTGATATTGTTCAACCTACTAAACCAGAAGGAAAAAAAACTGATGTTAATCCTGTAGATTTAGATCCTGTTAAACCTACTGAAGATGTGCACGTTAATTTTGTAGAGATGGTGCCAATTTATCCTGGTTGTGAAAGCTCTAAAAATAACGACCAACGCAGAAAATGTATGTCTGATAAATTAGGGAAATTAGTAAAAAAGAAATTTGATAGAGACTTAGCTCAGGATTTAGGTTTAAAAGAAGGAGTACAACGTATTTTTGTTAATTTTAAAATTAATAAAAACGGAATAGTAGAAATTTTAAATACTCGTGCACCTCATAAAGATTTAGAAAAAGAAGCTAATCGAGTAGTAGACAAAGTACCACAAATGAAACCAGGAGAGCAAGGAGGAGAACCAGTTTCAGTTTTATACTCTTTACCAATAGTATTTCAAGTAAAATACTAAGACAAAACAAAATAATTAAAAGTCGCTACCTTTTTAAGATAGCGACTTTTTTGGTTATAAAGCGTTCAAAAAAAAGCAGTATCTTTCAGCAAAATAAAAACCTCAAGCTAAATATGAAGACTTTCATTTTAGGACTATTATTAATTTGTTCTGTATCTACCTTCGCTCAAGACACAACTATTTATCAAGTATCACCTCGTTTTGAAAATTGTAAAGACACAGAAGTCAAACAATTAAATTCTTGTTTTAACCAAGAAGTTTATAAATTAATATATTCAGAATATAAACTTCCCGAAACAATTGATTCTAATTATAAAGGCGAATTAGCTGTTATTTTTGAAGTTACTAAAGAAGGGGTTTTTAAAACCGTTTATGTAGAGGCTACCAATACTAAATTGAAAGATGAAGCTAATCGCGTATTTTCAACATTTCCCAAAATAGAACCTGCAACTTATAACGGAAATCCAACGTTTAAGCAATATAGTATTACGCTGTATTTTCCTTTAAACGAAAAAAACACACCAAGTAATCAAACAATAGTTTCAACTGACGATAATACAACAGAGGAAACAAAGGTTAATCAAATTGAAAAGCTAACAATATTGCAACAAAAGGCAAAGCAGGAATTTGATAGTGTGCAAAAATCATTAACCAAATACACAAATAAAGCGTATTCAAGTCAGGTAAATATCCCGTTTTCTCATGAAAACTATTCAAGGTTTGATCAAGACATCAACAGAATAGGAACTAATAGCCACACAGCATCAAAACCATATATGTATAATGATGTCGCAAATTATTATGACTTTAATTCAGAAAACGAAGCGCTTAAAAAAGAAACACAAACGTGGTCTGGACGTAAATTGTGGAATGAGCATTTAGTACAAATCCAAAGTGAAGACTATTGGTTTACAGTAGATCCAATATTTGATTTACAATTAGGAAAAGATACAGATGCAGATTTTGGATCAACATATAATAACACACGTGGTTTATATGTTCAAGGAGGTTTAGGAAGCAAACTTAGCTTTTCTGCTTCGGTTTATGAAAACCAAGGACGCTTTGCACAGTATTACAATCAATATGCAGAAAGTTTAAAAGCATTTGGACCAGATCCAGCGATTGTTCCTGGACGTGGTATAGCAAAACGATTTAAGGATGATGCTTATGATTACCCAGTTGCGGAAGCCTATTTATCGTATTCGCCAGCAAAATTCATGAACATCCAATTTGGACATGGTAAACAATTTATTGGAGATGGTTACCGTAGTTTATTACAAAGTGATGTAGCAAGTCCATATCCATTTTTAAAACTAAACACTAAATTTTGGAAAATAAAATACACCAATACTTGGACATGGTTAAAAGATGTGCGTGATGAAGCAGTAGTGGATAAAGCCTTCAGGACAAAATATATTGCAAACCATTATTTAAGTTGGAATGTGTCTAAAAAATTTAATTTAGGATTGTTTGAATCTGTTATTTGGGAAAACTCTAACGACAGAGGGTTTGATATTAACTATCTAAATCCATTAATATTTTTTAGAGCAATCGAGTTTGAAACTGGTCAAGGAGCAGGAAATGCTATTATTGGTGCCTCAGGAAAATATAAACTAAGTGATAACTCAAACCTTTACGGACAATTTATTTTAGACGAATTTTCCTTAAGCGATGTCACAGGAGGAAATAAAAGTTGGAAAAATAAATTTGGTTTTCAGTTAGGAGCAAAATATTATAATGCATTTAAAGTAAAAAATTTAATGCTTCAAGCAGAATATAACCAAGTACGACCTTATACATATTCTCATAACACAATTGTACTAAATTATGCGCACAATAACCAGCCTATGGCACACCTTTGGGGAGCAAATTTTAGAGAATTAGTATTAATTGGACGTTATCAAAAAGAGAGATGGTTTGGAGAAGCTAAACTAATAACAGGAGTTAGAGGGTTTGATATAAATGATGGAACAGATAACTTTAGTTATGGCGGAGATATTTTTGCAGATGAAGAAGACAGACCATCAGATACAGGAATAACAATTGGTCAAGGTATAAAAACAACTTCTGTAAATGCTAGTGCGCAACTGGGTTATTTAGTTAATCCAGCATCAAATTTAAAAGCATTTGTTAATTTAAGCTACCGTAATTTTAATCCAGAAGCTCAAACCGTTTCTGTGTTAAACAACAGTACTGTTTGGATTAACTTTGGGATTAGAACAGACTTGTTTAATTGGTATTTTGATTTGTAATAATCAATTTTTGTTAAAATTTTAGCCAAAAATTTTTCAGTTGTGGTTTAACCACACAAACAAAATGTTAAAGTTGCTCAAAACCCTTGTTTTTGATAAAAACACGTAGTTCTACGTATTTTATTTACGATATTTAAAGTGTAGTTTAGTCGTCTAATTATTGCAAGCTATAATCAAATGAGAAACAAATTAAAATTAAGTGTTTGTTTTTTATGCATACTATTACTATTTCAAAATTGTGAAAAGGATGATGTGTATTTAAACCAATCAAACAACAATCAAGTTCAAACTAATAATTTGGTTTTTAAAATTAAAAACCTTCAAGATTATAAAGAGGATTTAAAGTTTATTAAATCTTATCAAAAGTTAGTAGATAAAGACAAGACAAAAAATCAAGATAATATATTACAAAATGGGCGAGCAGTTATGGAAGACCAATATGGTTTTACAATAGACTCAACAAATATTAAAGAGGTTAGTTATGACAATAAAACTTCCTATACCTTTCTAATAGAAAGAGATACAGTTGATGATACATTTTTTGAAAATCTAGTTTTAGAAATAGATAGTGCAAATACTGTAAAAGCTATTTTAGTTAAGTATATAAACAATACAAATATTTCAATACCTGTAGCTGATAACTCATTTGTTTTAGATGCTACTATTGAAGTAACAAATATAGATTACGACAATACCCAATTAAAAGTTTCGGCAGATTGTTTTGCTATTTTAATGTGTCCTTATGGTGATACTCCTCATCCTGCAGGACAAGCCTGTAAAGATGAAAATAGAGGAGACCTTTATTATGATGATACGCATTGTGATGAGTCTGATGCAGGAGGAATTAATACTGGAAACACTAATGACGGAAATCCAAATAGTAATGAAAATTCTGGTACTTCAGACTGTTTTAATTGTGGAGGTAGTGGTAGCAATGGTACAACCATAAGTGCTATAACTTTACCTAAGCAACCTTGGGAGAAAATTTTAGAACTAGATTGTGGACAAAGTTTTTTAGGCATTGATGGAGCTATAGTATGGTTACAAAACAATAAAAGTGAAGCTGATAGGATATATAATTATTTAACAGATAATTGTAATGAAGCAGCAGAACAGTTTGCAAATCAAGCTATAATTGAATTGATGAATGATGGTGAGGTAGATTTTGAGGACCAAGTAATTTATGACATAAGCCTTACAAATTATCCTTGTCAAAAAGATATAGTAGAAGATATGACTTTAATTTGTGAGCCTCTTTCAGAGCTTTTTCAGACAATATTTGTCGATTCTGATGAGACGCAACTAACATTCAAAGCAGTAGATTTAGGTATGCTTGATGGTGGATATACTGTACCAACAGGTTCTACTGGTCTAAATTATGAGATTGGATTAAATGTAAACCGATTAACTAATTCAACGAACCTAGACATTATTAGTACTGTTGTTCATGAATATACTCATGCTACATTACTTTATTTTTTCCATATTAATCCTTCATTCACTATAGATTTGAACAATCCACCTTCCTATGCAAGTTTGGTTCAAATGTTTAGTCAACATAGAGAGCAAATTGGAACTTCAAATGAGACTCAACACACTTTTATGATTGATTTAGTTGATGATATGGTACAGGTTTGCTTAGTGTATTGCCAACAAAATAATATACAAGTTACACCAGAACAGATGACAAAAATTTGCTGGGGAGGTTTAGATGATACAACAACTTACGATGAGTTATTTCCCGATTTATCACCAGCACCTTCTCCAGAAAGAGATGCATTAACTCAAGCAGCTCAAAGTGAAATATTTCCAAATGTTCCAGGAGAAAATCCAGTTGGAACTCAACCTTGTAATTAAATTTATATGAAAACAAAAAAATGCATCTATATTATAGTTTTTTTTATGACTATTACTTCATGTAAAGTACAAGAAAAAATTACGGAGAGGTCAGAATATTTAATGTTAGACACTATAATCAAGTCTAAATACAAAGGAAAAATCATTAATTTTGAGGTTTACACATTTTATCTTAGTACTGGTGATTTTACCAGATATATTGAATCACTAAAATTTAATACAGATTTTGATTCAAGCTGGTATAACGATTTTAAAGAAGTAGCATCAAATAGAAATATAAAATGGAACAGCAACAAAATAAAGTTTAAGGATATAAATACTAGTTTTAAGATAAATAAAGAGATTTATAAAAAAGAGTTTAAGAAATTTAAAAACAATAATTTAGTCAGCGATAGGGAGATTTATGATAAACGTGTTGTTTATTGGTCATTAGAGAATAGAACATTTAAAATATTATCGGTATCTAATGTCTTTTATAATAAAGATAAAAATAAAGCAATCTTGTTCTCATCTGTTTATCATCAAGGGTTAAGTGCATGGGTTTTTGAGAAGAATAAAGATAAATGGCTTTTAAGGGAAGAAAAAGAAGTTGCTATATATTAACTGTCTTTCTGTTTTAATAAATCTAGTGAATAATCAAAAAATTCTATAATAACCACAAGCCTAAAAACCTTGTGGTTTTTTTATGTCAAATTCCTTTTTAGCAGTATCTTTGCACCAGAAAAAAAATAACGTTGGTTTGAGTACGACTGTAACACCTGCAATAAAACACACAATAGTTTCAGATTTTAAAGAAATCACTAAAATGCGCTTATCTTTAAGTGTCGTGTTTTCTTCTATTGCTGGATATTTTCTTGGAGCAGATACCATAAGTTTAAAGGTAGTAACATTACTAGCTTTAGGAGGTTATTTTATGGTTGGAGCCAGTAACGCCTTTAACCAAATTATAGAAAAAGATTTAGATGCCTTAATGCATCGTACCAGAAACAGACCTGTTGCTTCTGGACGTATGACAGTAAAAACAGCATTTATAATTGCCTGTATTTTTACCGTTTTAGGAATAGTAATTTTATATACTATTAATCCGCAAACAGCAATGTTTGGTGCTATTTCAATCTTTTTATATACTAGTGTTTATACGCCTTTAAAAACAAAAACACCATTATCTGTTTTTGTAGGAGCCATTCCAGGAGCAATTCCTTTTATGTTAGGCTGGGTTGCTGCAACAGACCATTTTGGTATAGAACCAGGTACGTTGTTTGCATTACAATTTTTCTGGCAGTTCCCACATTTTTGGGCAATTGGATGGTTTTTGTTTGAAGATTATAAGCGTGGTGGATTTTTTATGTTGCCAACCGGAAAACAAGATAAAGGAACAGCAATACAAACTATTGTATATACTATTTGGACTATTTTAGTATCAATAGTTCCTGTGTTTGGAATTACTGGACAACTAAAATTGTCTATTGTAGCAGCAGTTATTGTTTTTGCATTAGGATTAGTAATGCTATACTACGCAATTCAGTTATATAAAAAAAGGACAGAAAAAGCAGCAAAACAATTGATGTTGTCAAGTGTGTTATACATAACACTAATACAAATTGTATACGTTGCAGATAAATTTATAAGATAAATGGATTTAACCCAAGGGACTTTAGAAGAGAAAAATGGACGTGCAAAAAAAATGATGCTTTACTTTGGTATTGGATCTTTAATTATGTCTTTTGCAGGTTGGACTAGTGCTTTTATTGTTAGTAGCAGTAGGCCAGATTGGCTTCAGGATTTTGAAATGCCTCAACCATTTTGGATTAGTATTATTATTATGCTTTTAAGTAGTATTACTTTTATAGCTGCAAAAAAAGCGTTAAAACAAGGAGCTGAAGGTTTAACAACAGTATTGTTAGGAGTAACTTTTGTCTTAGGATTATTTTTTATTTACAATCAATTTAAAGGATTTAATCAAATATTAGAGTTAGGATATAACTTTACAGGACCAACAAGTAACGTCACTGTAACTTATATTTATTTAATTGCTGTAGTACATATTGTACACGTTATAGCAGGAATGATTCCTTTATTAGTGGTAATAATCAATCACTTACGAGGTAAATATACTGCTAAGAATATGGTAGGATTTGAGCTAGCAGAAACATTTTGGCACTTTGTAGATTTGCTATGGATTTATCTGTTTTTCTTCTTATACTTTTTCTTAAACTAAAAAAAGCTTATTTAGACACTATAAAATTAGAGTAAGCTATTTTTTTAACTGAATAAAATGATTATTTTTGTGCCACATTTTAACAACTAATTTAACACTATGAATACTACAGTTGCAACTACTGATACAGAAGGAAAGACTTGGGGAGGTGGTAACCAACCACTAAAAGCAAGTTATGGTAAGATGATGATGTGGTTTTTTATCGTATCAGACGCATTAACATTCTCTGGGTTTTTAGCAGCCTATGGTTTTTCAAGATTCAAGTTTATAGACGCTTGGCCAATTGCGGATGAAGTTTTTACTCACATCCCATTTTTCCATGGTAACTACCCAATGATTTATGTAGCGTTTATGACATTTGTATTAATTATGTCTTCTGTTACTATGGTATTAGCAGTTGATGCTGGTCACCATTTAAATAAAAAGAAAGTGACTTGGTACATGTTTTTAACCATTATTGGAGGTTTAATATTTGTTGGTTCTCAAGCTTGGGAATGGAATACTTTTATTAAAGGAGATTTTGGAGCTGTACAAACAAAAGGAGGAAACATTCTTCAGTTTGTTGATACCAATGGAGACAGAGTTGCCTTAAGAGACTTTGTAACTGCATCACCAACTGAAAGAGTAGAGCACGAACGTAAAAATGGATTGTGGTTTGTTACAGAAGCACCTTTACCAGAATATCAAGTTAGCGATGTTGTAAAAGGGTTAGAGTCTCATCCAGATGTGTTAGTAAGAACACAAATTATAAATGAGGAAGGACATAAAACAGTATTATCTAGAGAAGCCTCTTTAAAACAAATAAAGGATAACGGAAAATTAGTTGTACAAGGTGCAAACCTAACAGTAAATGAATATGGATCTCCATTATTTGCAGACTTCTTTTTCTTTATTACAGGATTTCACGGATTTCACGTATTTTCAGGAGTAGTTATAAATATCATTATTTTCTTTAATGTTATTTTAGGAACTTATGAAAGACGTAAAAACTACGAAATGGTAGAAAAAGTTGGTCTTTACTGGCACTTTGTAGATTTAGTTTGGGTATTTGTATTCACATTCTTCTACTTAGTATAAATTAAAATATTTTTCATTTCCTCAAAGAAGGAAATCTTATTAAAAAACAGATCATGGCAGACGCACATAAATTAGAAATATTTAGAGGATTATTAAAGTTTAAATCTAATACTCAAAAAATTTGGGGAGTTTTAATACTATTAACAATCATTACATTAATAGAAGTAGTTTTAGGTATCTACAAACCAGCTTCATTAATGACACCAGTTTTAGGAATGAAAGGTTTAAACTGGGTATTTATTATTCTAACAATAGTTAAGGCTTATTACATTACTTGGGACTTCATGCACATGCGTGACGAAACACCTGCTTTAAGACGTATGGTAGTTTGGACAGGAGTGTTTTTAATTTGCTACTTAATCTTTATTTTATTACAAGAAGGTGGATATGTTTTTGATGTATATAAAGATGGATTTATAAAAAGAGATTTCTAATTAGAAATCAATATAAAATATAGTTAAAAGGTGGTTTATTAAAGCCACCTTTTTTATTTTTGTAAAACTAAAAAAGGGACAAGATTATGGAAAAAAAGAAATTAAAAAAAGGAATTATTTTAAGTGTCTTGTTTTTTCTTCCAGTTATCTTTTTATTGTTTTTGTATCCTTCTACAAATAATTATAATCCATTAGAAGTTGTTAAATCAAGTGTGCTTGATGTACAGAATTTAATCTCTAATACTTCAGACATACAATTAGAAGACCATATCACTGTTTTAGGTTTTTTAGGTAAAGATCCAGAGTCTAAAGTTGTTGAAACTTCAAATTTAAAAGAGTTAATCTACGATAAATTTCAAGGGTTTAAAAAATTTCAAGTTGTAATGTTAGTGTCTAAACAAGCAGAAGAAGCTTCAGAAAGATTAAAAAAAGAATTGACTAAATATGGAGAACTTAAATATTGGAAATTTGTAAAAGTCAACGATTCTGACACAAAAAAGATGTTTAATAGTTTAAGAACAAGTCAGGTTTTAGATTTTAATTTGGCAACTAATCATGTATTTATAATAGATAAAGATCTTAACCAACGTGGACGATTAGACGATAGGTCAAATAAACAGATAGAAGCTAAAGCACAAGCATTTCCGTTAACTGCATATAATTGTTCAGAAGTTTCAGAATTAAAAAACAAAATGGGAGCAGACGATTTGCGTGTCTTGTTTACAGAATATAGACAAAAACGTAAAGGAGAATTTAACTCGACTACAAGACGTGCAAACGATTTAAAAGGAGAGTAATTAACACAATAAAGATGAGCAAAAAAGCAAATTATTCATACGTAGGTGTTTCTTTTATTATATTATTATTTGGTATCATTTTTATACCAAAAATAATAGATAGAATAAACAATAAAGACATTAATCGTACAGACGAAAGTAGAAGTAAAGGTATTGTTGTAAATGCTAAAAATTCAGAAAAAAGCAAATCAGATTTAGACTATTTGGTTATTAATGGCGAACCAAAAAAGGTTCCAGAATTTAGCTTTACAGACCAAAACGGAAAAACTATTACTAATAAAGATTATTTAGGACAAGTTTATGTAGTGGATTTCTTTTTTACAACCTGTCCAACTATTTGTCCAAGAATGAGTTCAAATTTAACAGAAATACAAAATCAGTTTAGTGATAATCCTGATTTTGGAATCGCTTCATTTAGCATCATGCCAGATAATGATACACCAGAAGTGTTAAAAGTATATGCAGAAAATTATGGAGTAACAAATCCTAATTGGCACTTAATGACTGGAGCAAAGGAAGATATTTATAAATTGTCAAATGTTGGATTTAATATTTTTGTAGATACAGATAATTTTGAACACTCTGGAGATTTTGCACTAGTAGATAAAAAAGGTTTTTTACGCTCTAGAAAAGATGGATTTGGTAACCCAAAAATATTTTACAAAGGTGTTATAAGCGAAAAAGAAAAAGTTGATGAAGATGGTAATGAGCAAGAAATAACTTTACTTAAAGAAGATATTGCAAAACTTTTAAACGAATAAATAAATTAAATCCTAATGTCACACTGAGTTAGCCTGTGCTGAGCGCAGTCGAAGTATCGAAGTGTTTCAATAATACAATAGTTTTTAAAACATGAATACAGAAAACATACAAAACGAAAAAAAATATAATAAATGGATTATTGCATTATCCATTATTATTCCTGTTGCAGTTGCAGCATTGTTTGGGGTAAATCTTAAAAAACTAGGTTTTGATGTAAAACCATTAACGTTTCTACCTCCAATTTATGCAACAGTAAATGGATTAACAGCTATAGTGTTATTAATTGCTGTATGGTATATTAAAAAAGGAAAAAGAAAACAGCATGAAAATTTAATGAAGCTAGCAATAGCATTGTCAGTATCTTTTTTGCTAATGTATATTGCTTATCATATGACAAGCGATTCTACTAAATTTGGAGGAGAAGGAGTTATTAAATATGTGTATTATTTTATTTTAATAACACATATTGTGCTGTCTGTTGCAGTTATTCCGTTTGTTTTAATAACGTATGTAAGAGCAATAACTAATAATATAGAACGTCATAAAAAAATAGCTAAAATTACATTTCCATTATGGTTGTATGTTGCAATAACAGGTGTTGTGGTGTATTTTATGATTTCGCCTTATTATTTATAATTGTCATTCAGAGTGAAGCGAAGAATCTTTTAATTATGAAAACAAAAATCTTTTTTATTATATTTTCATTTCTCTTTTTTGTAGAGAGCACTGCACAATGCGCAATGTGTAGAGCAGTTTTGGAAAACGAAGATGGGCAAGCTACAGCTAAAGGAATAAATGATGGGATAGTGTATCTAATGTCAATACCTTATATTTTAGTTTTTGGTTTTGGCTTTTTTATTTATTGGAAATATTTTAGAACAAAAAAAGAGTAGAAATACTTGAAAATCAATTTTTAACAAAATTTTTCAATAAAAATTGTAACAATTAGTGTCCTTTGTAGTCTAATGTGTATTGAGTTAATCATCAATCAAAAAAACCAATCGTTATGCTCAAAATAAGTAAACTTCATAAGTCTTACCCAATTGGTGATTCTAGCCTTCATGTTTTGAAAGGAATTGATTTAAGTGTCGAAGAAGGAGAAATGGTAGCAATTATGGGATCTTCAGGTTCCGGAAAATCTACATTACTTAATATTATTGGGATGTTGGACGAAGCTGATGAAGGTAGTTATATCCTAGATGGTGTACCAATTGTAAATCTTACTGAAAAGAAAGCTGCCATATATCGTAATAAATTTTTAGGATTTATTTTTCAGTCTTTCAATTTAATTAATTATAAAAATGCTTTAGAAAACGTTGCACTTCCTTTGTACTACCAAGGTTTAAAACGAAAAGAACGATTAGAAAAGGCATTGTTTCATTTAGGAAAAGTTGGTTTGGCAGATTGGGCAAAACACTTACCAAATGAGTTATCTGGTGGTCAAAAACAACGTGTAGCAATAGCACGTGCCTTAGCAGCAAACCCAAAATTATTATTGGCAGATGAGCCAACAGGAGCATTAGACACAACTACATCTTATGAAATTATGGATTTTATCCAATCTTTAAACGATGAAGGTAAAACTATACTTATGGTTACACATGAAGAGGATATAGCTAATATGTGTAAACGTATTGTTAGACTTAAAGATGGCGTAATTATGGAAGATGTGTTTGTTAATCAAGTAAGAGCATCTGCACATGTTTGATAGAGATCTTTGGCGAGAAATTTTTCAGAGTATAAACATGAATAGAACCAGAAGCGTTCTATCAGGTTTTACTGTGGCTTTCGCTATATTACTATTTGCACTTCTTTTTGGGATTGCTAATGGATTAGGGAATACTTTTGAAGAAGGATTTAAAGACGATGCAAATAATGCTATTTTTATAGAAACTGGGACAACTACAAAAGCTCATAAAGGATTACAAGCTGGTAGAAGAATCCAACTAACAAACAAAGAATATGACTTTATTAAGGAAGAATATGGAGATAAAGTACAGTTCATAACCTCACGCATAAGAAGAGGTGTTAACGCTTCTTTTAGAAATGAAAAAAATAACTATACAGTCAGAGCAATACATTCTGATAATCAGTTTATAGAGCAGAATAAGGTTAAAATAGGTCGATATATCAATCAATTTGATTTAGATAATAAGACTAAAATAGTCATTATCGGACGATTGGTTGAAGAGGATTTGTTTTTAAAAACCACTGCAATAGGTAAGTATGTTAATTTAGACGGAATCCAATTTAAAGTAGTTGGTGTTTTTACAGATGAAGGAGGAGATGAGGAAGAGCGTATGATTTATATGCCACTAACTACAGCTCAATCTATTTACGGAAATAACGACTTTATAGATTCTATGTACTTAACATATAACCCTAATTTAAGTTATGACCAAGCTTTAGGTTTTGGTAATTCCATTAAAAAGAAATTAAAGGAACGTTTTTCTGTTGCAGATTTAGATCAACGTGCTGTTAGGATAGAAAATATGGCTGAAGGCACAAAAATTGTTAATCAAATGAGTTTTGGGTTAGGAGCCATAATTATTGTCATTGGCTTTGGTACTTTAATAGCAGGAATTGTAGGCATAAGTAACATTATGATTTTTATTGTAAAAGAGCGTACAAAAGAAATTGGAATAAGAAAAGCATTAGGTGCTAAACCAAAATCGATTGTGTCTTTAATATTAATAGAGTCTGTTTTAATTACAGTTATAGCAGGTTTTATCGGACTACTTTCCGGAATGGCAGTTTTAAAATACGTTGGACCTTACTTAGAAAAATATTTTATTAAAGATCCCAATGTAAGCCCAACTTTAATTATTGGAGCAACTATTACACTAATTATAGCAGGTACAATAGCAGGATATTTACCTGCAAAAAAAGCATCAAAAATTAAACCTATTGTAGCACTTAGGGATGATTAAATTAAAATAATTATTAATACTAAAATTAGCAGCCTAAAAAAAGATGAAATTCTTATTTGAAAGAGATACATGGCAAGAAGTTTACGATAGTTTAAGTAAAAATAAACTACGTTCTGTATTGACTATGGTTGGTGTTTGGTGGGGAATTTTACTACTTATTGCGCTTTTAGGATCTGCAAAAGGGATTGAAAATTCTTTTAATCGTTTATTCGGAAACTTTGCAACCAATAGTGTTTTTGTTTGGGGACAAGTAACCAGTAAACCTTTTAAAGGATTTCAAGAAGGTAAATTTGTAAATCTCTCTATTTCTGATACAGAAAAAGTAAGAGACAATGTAGAAGGAATAGAGTTTGTAGTACCAAGAAATCGTAATCAAGCATTAGTTGTAAGAAAATTTCTATCTGGAACCTTTACTGTTTTTGGTGATTACCCAATATTAGATAAAGTTCAAAAAAAGAAACTAATTCATGGACGATTTATCAACCAGAATGACATTAACGAAAACAAAAAAGTAGTTATAATATCAGAAGATATTTATAAACAATTATTTGAAAAAGAAGAAGAAGTTATAGGTCAGTATATTCAAATTAACAGCCTTAATTTTAAAGTCATTGGGATGTTTGAAAGTGGAAGAAACGTTGGACCATCTAGTGATATACATATACCATTTTCAACCTTTCAGCAAATCTATAATCAAGGAGATAAAATCCCTTTTATGATGATTACTGGAAAACCAGAATATGATATCAAACAAATTGAAATAGATTCTAAATTATTATTAAAAAACTTAAACAATATTCACCCTGAGGATAAAAGAGCAATAGGTGCTTTTAATTTAGGAAAGGAGTTTGCAAAGATAACAGGGTTTTTAAAAGGTATGCAGTTTTTAACATGGTTTGTAGGTATTGCAACACTAATTGCTGGTGTTTTTGCAATTGGTAATATTTTGCTAATAACAGTAAAAGAGCGTACTAAAGAGATTGGTGTAAGACGCGCAATTGGTGCAACACCATTTGAAATAAAAAGACAAATTATTGTCGAAGCAGTGTTTATTACAATATTAGCTGGATTAATAGGTATAATAAGTGGTGGATGGATACTTATAGCTATAAATGCGCTTTTAGGTCAAGGTGATGAGGCAGTTTTTGTTAACGCATCTGTATCTATAAGTGTTGTGTTTATAGCATTAGTGATACTAGTATTTTTAGGGACATTAATAGGACTTATACCTGCTTTTAAAGCAACAAGTATAAAACCAATAGAAGCATTAAGAGAAGAGTAAAAACTAACAATCAAAAAAAATGAACCTTCTATAATCTTGAATGATGTTTTTGTTTAAATTTAAAATAGAAGCACCATTTGACAAATTAGAAACAATAAAAATGATCAAATGAAAAAAACAATCAAAATTATTATTGCATTAGTATTGCTAGTGTTGTTGGCAGTAGTAATCAAGTATTTTAGTGATTCAAACTCAAAATCTGTAGTGGATTATAAAGTTGCTGAGCCATTTTATACATCAATAAAAACTAAAATTGTAGCGACAGGAAAATTAAACCCTGAAGAAGAGATCGAATTAAAACCTCAAATTTCTGGAATAGTAGATAAGATTTTTGTCGAAGAAGGAGATGTGGTTAAAAAAGGAGATTTAATTGCTAAGATTAGAGTTGTACCTAATGAACAAAATTTAGCAAGCGCAAGTAGCAGAATTAATACTGCAAAACTATCAAGGAATAATGCGCAAACACTTTATGACAGAAACAGAGCATTGTTTGAAAAAGGAATAGTATCAAAACAAGATTTTGAAAATAGTGAATTGTCTTTAAGCCAAGCAGTAGAAAGTTATAAGCAAGCACAAAATGATTATCAAATTATTAAAAGAGGATCATTATCTGGTGGAAGTGGAGCAAGTACTAATATTACAGCTCAAATTCCTGGTACAATTTTAGAAATCCCTATTAGAGAAGGAGATCAAGTCATCCAAAGTAATAACTTTAATGCAGGAACAACTATTGCAACAGTTGCAGATATGAGCAAAATGATTTTTGAAGGTAAGGTTGACGAAGCTGAAGTAGGTAAATTAGAAGAAGGTAAAGAGATTATTGTTGTTTTAGGAGCATTAAATGAACAAGATTTTCCAGCAAAATTAACTTTTGTAGCACCAAAAGGATTAGAAGAAAACGGAGCAGTGCAGTTTACTATTAAAGCAGATGTAGATGTAGAGCCTTCAACAAAAATTAGAGCAGGTTATAGTGCTAATGCAGAAATAGAATTGGAAAGCAAAGACAGTATTTTATCAATTAAAGAATCATTACTTCAATTTAATAGAATAACTGAAAAACCATTTGTAGAGATTCAAAAAGAAGAAGGAGAATTTAAAAAAGTAGATGTAGAAACAGGTTTATCTGATGGTATCAATATAGAAATTAAAGAAGGTGTTGAAGAAGGAGACAAGATTAAAGTTTGGAATAAAGCATCAGAAGATGATAATGATGAAAACGAAGACTAATATGAAACAGATATTAATTATTGTAATGTTAGTTGTAGGTGTTTCTGCAACAGCACAAAACAAAAAATGGACCCTTCAAGAGTGTGTCAATCATGCTTTAGAAAATAATATTTCTGTATTACAAGGTCAAAATGTATTATTATCTAATGAGCAAGACGTAAAAGCTTCTAAAGGACGATTTTTGCCAACAGTTAGTGGTAGCGCAAGTCATGGTATAGGTATTGGTACAGAGCGTTTTGATATTGGATCAACCCAAGTAGTGGTTGATAGGACATCAAATAATACTAGTTTTGGACTTTCAGCTAACCAAACTGTTTTTAATGGCTTTAGATTAACTAATCTTTATAAACAGTCTCAATTAAATCTTGAAGCAAATACATTAGAGTTAGACAGGATTAGGGATAATATTTCTTTAAATGTTGTAAACGCTTACTTAAACATATTGTTTAATGTAGAGAATTTGGCTATTGCCAAAGATCAATACGAGTTTACAAAAAAACAATTAAAACAAGTTGAAGATTTAGTAGATGCAGGTGTTCAGCCAGCAGCAAATGTTTATGATGCAAAAGCAACATTAAGTAGAGATTTACAAGGCGTAACTGTAGCACAAAATAACTATGACCTGTCTTTATTAACAATGTCTCAATTTTTGCAGATACCTTTAGAAGGTTTTGAAGTTGCTATTATTGAAGTAGATGATCCATCTGCAGAATTAATGTATGAAAGCGCTAAACCAATCGTAGATTATGCTTTGGAGAACAGAAACGAAATTAAAGTAGCAAACAAAAACATAGAAAGTGCAGCGTTAAGTACAGAAATTTCAAAAAGCGGGTTTTTACCTTTTGTAAGTTTAGGTTATGGGTTTGGGTCTAATGCTTTTTTTACAAATTTATATAACACAGAAGATTCTTTTTTTAATCAATTAAATGATCAAAAAGGACACAACTTTAACTTAAGTGTTAGTGTACCAATATTTTCTCAGTTTCAAAATAAAACCAATGTTGCTAAAGCAAAAATTCAAGAAGAAAATGCGCTTTTAAATTTAGAGCAAGCTAAGTTAGATTTAGAAGCTAACGTACAACGTGCGTTTACCGATGCAAAAGGTGCTTTTAGATCTTATGAAGCAGCAAAAGTTAGTTTAGAGGCACAACAAATTGCTTTTCAAAACTCTCAAGAACGTTACAATATTGGAGCAATGAATGCTTTTGATCTGGAACAAACTAGGTTAAGGTTAGTCAATGCAGAATCATCTTTAATAAATGCTAAATATGATTTTATATTTAAAACTAAAGTTTTAGATTTCTATTTAGGAAAACCAATAACAGAATAACAGTGTCATATATATTAAATATAGAAACCGCAACAACCAATTGTTCAGTCTCTCTTTCATATAAAGGAGGGACTTTGGTTTTAAAAGAAGATTACGGAAATGGTTATAGTCATGCCGAAAAATTACATGTATATATAGATGAAATTTTAAAAGAAGCAAAGATTACAAGTAACCAATTAGAAGCAATTGCAGTAAGTAAAGGACCTGGTTCTTACACAGGGTTGCGTATTGGTGTATCTACAGCTAAAGGGTTGTGTTTTGCATTAGATAAACCATTAATATCAGTATCAACTTTAAAAGCATTAGCATTACAAGTACAAGCAAAATCTGGTGTAATTGTACCAATGTTAGACGCTAGACGATTAGAAGTGTATTCTGCAATTTATGATACAGACTATAATGAAGTTAGAAATATTGAAGCTCAAATTTTAGACGAAAACGCTTTTAAAAAGCAGTTAGATAAAGGTTTGGTTTATTTTATTGGAGATGGAGTAGAAAAAACTAAAACTTTAATTCAGCATAAAAACGCTGTCTTTATAGAGGGTAAATTACCTTCTTCAAATCAAATGAGTGTTTTGGCTTTTAATAAGCATAAAAAAAGCGACACTGAAGATGTCGCTTATTTTGAACCTTATTATTTAAAAGATTTTGTTGGAGTAAAGATAAAAAAACAATGATTATTTTTTCTCTTTCTTTTCTTGTTTAAGTGTTTCGATATATTTAAAAATTTTAATCAAATCTTCTTCTTTCTTTAGTTTGATTTTTTCGGTTTTAATATATTTTAATATACTTTCTTTCTCCTTTGGAAATAAATTCGCAAAATCTTTGTTCTTCTTTGGTAATTTGCTAGCAGTTCCATCATTTATTTTAATGTAATATTCATCATTACTTCTTTGGTATCTTGCAGGCTTACTTTTATGATAAGTAGTTTTAGCTTCTACTTTTTCTTTAACAATAACTGTTTGTTTTTTAAGTAAAAAGATATCGTTACTGCTACTTAAAAATCGGAAAAATCCGGTTGATAGATTCCCTTTACTATCAGTGTATTTAGTGTTAATATAGTTTTCACCACTTAACATCGAAACAATAATAGTTCCGCTGTATTTATTTAAAGCGTAAGATGTATTTTCCTTTCCTTGTATTTCAATATCATCATTAAATGCATTATACCTAACATTAAATAATAGATTAGGATGAGTTGATAAATTTGCTTGTTGATATTCTGAATTTATATATTTTGACCCTTCAATGTTTGTGTCTTCTCCATCATCATTTGCTCTGTTTAAACCATTTTCACGAGTAAAAGTTCTGTCTGCATAATATACAATTGTTTGAGAAAATGACTCTAAGCAAAAAAAACAAGAGAATAATGTAATTAAAATGATTGATTTTTTCATAATATATAGTTTTTGAATATTTTTAGCTCAATTATTGTACCAATATAATCATTTTTATTCTTTTTTCTGTATTTCAACAGAGTGTGGATAAGGTATTTCTATTCCAGCAGCATCTAAAGCCTCTTTTACTTCTTCAGTAATTCCAAAATAAACATCCCAATAATCAGCAACTGTAGACCATGGTCTAACAGCTAAGTTAATACTGCTATCAGCTAATTCAGCAACATTAACACTAGGCGCAGGATCTTTTAAGACTTTTGGATTAGCATTTAAAACTGACATTAAGACTTCTTTAGTCTTTTTAATATCAGAATCATAACCAACACCAATAGTTAAATCAACCCTTAATTGTCCTTCTGTAGAATAATTCACAATATTTCCATTTGATAGAGCACCATTTGGAATAATAACTTCTTTATTTGTTGGAGTTACAATTTTAGTTGTAAAAATTTCAATTTCTTTTACAACACCTAATTCACCTTGGGCTTCGATTAAATCACCAATTTTTATTGGCTTAAAAATCATTAGAAGTACCCCTCCAGCAAAATTACCAAGAGACCCTTGTAATGCTAGGCCAACAGCTAAACCAGCTGCAGCTAATATTGCAGCAAAAGAGGTTGTTTCTATTCCAACAGTACCTAAAACAACTAGTATTAATACAATTTTTAAAACCCAAGTAATTAGATTAAGTAAAAACTTTTTTAAGCTTTCGTCATAACTTTGTTTATCCATTACAGAAGAAACCCCTTTTATTAATCTTTTAATAATCCATGAACCTATAATCCATATTGCAATTGCAGCTATGACTTTAGGTCCAAAATCTGCGATAAGGTCTATACCTTTATCGATCCATTTTTGTAAATACATGTTTTTGTTTTTATTGTTTGAGCAAATATATAAATTGTATTTTTTTATTTAGGTAGGAAAAAATAAACTTATCATGTTATATATTTAGTGTGCTTTTCATTTTTTTTGATGAAAGTATAATACTTTTTAAATTTTATTGTTTTAACGGGTTTAATAGTTAAATCATCAAATTTATTAGGTGATAAATTAGTATAATTGTAAATTAATCCATTAATAAACAACCCTTTTTAAGAAATGAAAAAATTTCTACTAATTATAACTCTTCTAAGCGCGTTTTATACTGCGTATTCTCAAGATATAAACATGCAAAATGGAACATTTAATCAATGTTCAGGAGTTTTTTATGATTCTGGTGGAGTGGCAGGTAATTATGCAGATGGAGAAAGTTTTGTGGTAACTATTTGTCCAGATGGACCAGATCAATTTATTCAATTAGATTTTACTTTGTTTAGTACACAATTAGGATCAGACGTTCTGACTGTCTATGATGGTGATGATACAACTGGAGCAATAATTGGAACTTACTCTGGTGGTGGTGCAGCTAATAATCCAGGAACAGTGTCTGCGTCTACAACTAGTCCAACTGGTTGTATTACAATTGAATTTGTTTCAGACGGAACAGCAAACACATTAGGTTGGGCTGCAGATATTTCTTGCTTACAATCATGTCAAGTAATAACGCCTTCAATAGATTCGACAGTTCCTGTAGCTAATGCTGGTGTAATCCAAATACCTTTAGGAGGAGACGTTACATTCAATGGAAGTGCAACTTTTGAAGTTGATGGAACAGGAGCGGTATATAATTGGAATTTTGGTGACGCAACAACTGGTGCAGGTCAAACAGTTAATCATGTTTTTAATAATACAGGCTTATTTACTGTTACTCTTACTGTTACAGATACTAATCCAACAGGGTGTTCTGAAACTACTACAATACAAGTTGAGGTTTTAAGCCCATATATTGATGTAGATCAAACAACATATACAGTTCCAGAATTAGTTGAAGATGTTTTAATTGATAGTCCTTGTGCAGCAGTTTCTAATATTAATTGGAGTACTGGAACAAATTTTGGACAAGAAAACGGAATAGGATATTTTAGTGCAATACCTGGCGCTTTTCCATTTGAGTCTGGAATTATATTAGTCTCTGGTGATGCTAATGATGCTGAAGGACCAGAAACTTTTTCTCAAAACACAGGTGGTTGGGCTGGTGATGTAGATTTAGAGAATGCAATACCAGGTTTAAATAACTCTAATGATGCAACATATATAGAATTTGATTTTGTACCTATTGCTAGTAGTATTAGTTTTGATTTCTTATTTGCATCAGAAGAGTATGGTACTTTTCAATGTACATATACAGATGCATTCGCATTTCTTCTAACAGACTTAACTACTGGAGTAACAACAAATTTAGCAATTGTTCCTGGTACTACAGATGTTGTGTCAGTTTTAAATGTTAGAGATGCTGCTTATAATGGAGGTTGCCCATCTGTAAATGCTGGTTTTTTTGATGAATATTATGGAGCTGGAGGTTTGCCTGCAGCAAATAGTCCTACAAATTTCTTGGGAAGAACAAGGTCAATGACTGCTTTTTCAAATGTTATCCCAAATAATAATTATAGAATAAAATTAGTTATTGCTGATGCAATTGATTCAATTTTAAATGCTGGTGTTTTCTTAGGTGCAGGAACATTTAATTTAGGAGGAGAATTAGGAGATGATGTTACAATAGCTCAAGGAAATGCAATTTGTAGTGGAGGAATAATTCCTTTAGACACAAACCTTCCAACTGCTACACATACTTGGTATATAGATGGTGTAGTTATTCCAGGAGAAACTGGATCTACTTTGGATGCTGATCAAAACGGAACTTATAGTGTTGATGTTGTTTTTTCTACAACTTGTCAAGCATCAGATTCTGTTATTATAGAGTTTATATCTTCTCCAACGGTTGAAAATACTATTGATGTCCTAACGTGTTTTAATCCAACAGGAGCTGAAATATTTGACCTCTCAGTTAATGATGTTGAGGTTATTGGAACTCAAAATGCAGCAGATGTAAACGTAAGTTATCATAATAGGTTGGTTGATGCACAAACAGATATTAATCCAATTCTGGACCCAGTCAACTATATAGGCTCTGGAACTTATCCAGAAGTAGTTTATGTAAGAATAGAAGATGCTGCCTCTCAATTATGTTGGGATACAAGTTCATTTACTATAGATGTAATTACATCTGTTATAAATCAAGCTCCAAATATGGAAATCTGTGATGATTTAACAAATGATGGTTTTGAATTGTTTGATTTAGAGTCTCAAACTCTTGCAATTCTTGGTACACAGTTGCCAGCAGATTATATTGTAACTTATCATAATACTTTTGCAGAAGCTGATACGGACAGTAATGCCTTAACAAGTCCTTATAATGGAAGTAATGGAGAATTTATTTTTGTTAGAATTGAAAGTACTATAGATCCATCTTGCTATTCTGCTAGTCAATTACCACATGGTGGATTTACACTTATTGTTAATCCTAATGCAACAGCTACTCAACCAATGGATATGGTTGTTTGTGATGATGCAGCAAATGATGGATTAGAAGTTTTTGATTTAACTAGTCAAGAAGCTGTAATTTTAGGAGGTCAAAATCCTGCAAGTTATACAGTATCGTTTTATGAAAATTTAGCAGATGTGGCAATAGACAATAATCCTATTTTAACTTCAGGTGCTTATCAAAATACTATTGCTTTCCAACAAACAATTTATGTTAGAGTAAATGATAATGCTAACCCTACTTGTTATGGTTCAACTCAGTTTGATTTAATAATAAACCCACTACCAACAGCAGTTCCCCCAACTGCATTAGAAGTTTGTGATGATGGCACACCAGATGGATTTACGTCAATAGATTTAAGCATAAAAAACAATGAGATAAGTGGCGGTAATCCAGCCTATGCGGTGACCTATTATTTAACTCAAGCATTTGCAGATTCGGCAACCAATCCATTATCGATACCTTATACAAATGTTAGTAATCCACAAATTATATTTGTACGAGTAGAAGACACCAATACCAGTTGTTATACTACAACGACATTACAATTAGATGTTCAGCAGGCACCAGTAGCATTTGCACCAACCCCTTTAGAGTTTTGTGATCCAGATAGCGATGGATTTGGTGTTTTCACTTTAACAGATTCAGAAGCAGAAATCACAGGAGGCGCACCAGGATTAACAGTAACATATCATGAAACATCAGCAGATGCAGACAATAATGTTAACCCATTAACGAGTCCCTATAATAATATTGTAGAGGATATGCAAACTATTTATGTACGTGTAGAAAGTGCAACTATCGCAACAGCATGTGCCACGTTTGTAGACTTAATATTACAAGTCAATCCAACACCACAAATTACAGATCCAAGTCCATTAGAATTTTGCGATAATGATGCAGATGGTATAGCAGTTTTTGATTTAGAATTAAACAATGCAGAGATTTTAAACCAATTAGATGCAGATGCGACAAATGATTTAGCAGCAGCAGATTACACTATTACATTTTATACCACAGCAGCCAATGCAGCAGTGCCACAAAATGCAATAGCAACACCAAATGCTTATATTAATACCACACCAAATATGCAAACTATTTGGGTGCGTGTAGATGACAATGCCAATGGATGTTCAACAATAACAACCATGGATTTAATCGTAAATCCATTACCAGTATTAGTACAACCAACACCATTAGCTTTATGTGATTATAACAACCCAGGAGACGAGGTGGAAGCTTTCAACTTAGAAGATGCTAATGCAGAAATTTTAGCAGGACAAACAGGTATCACATTAACCCATTACCTAACACAATTAGGAGCGGATACTGCAGATCCAGCAGATCAAATTTCTAGTCCCTACACTAATGTTGTTAACCCACAAACAGTATATATAAGAGCAGAAGACAATGTTACAGGATGTGTTAGTACTATAACCTTAGACTTAAGAGTTAACCCAATCCCATCACCAGTAGTTAATCCTACACCATTAGTAGAATGTGATGATGATAATGATGGGTTTACCACTTTTGATTTAGACAGTCAAACAGCAACAATACTAAATAGTGAGCCAGATGTAAGCATCAGTTACCACGAAACATCAGCAGATGCTGCTAATGATTTAAACCCATTAGTAAGTCCATACACCAATATTGTAGCCTATAACCAAATGATTTATGTAAGAGCAGAAAACGATCTTACAGGTTGTATCACAGTAGTTATATTACCACTAGAAGTACAAGACTCACCAGTCGTACCAGTTGTATTGGACGATTATATTGTCTGTGATGATAACAATGATGGCTTTAATCAATTTGATTTTGATACCGTTATGACACCACAAATCTTAGGGACACAAAACCCAGCAGATTTTGTATTAACCTATCATACAACATTATTAAATGCAGAAAATGGAACCAGCCCAATAGTCAATACAGGCAATTACACCAATGCCACTAATCCACAAACTATTTATATCAGATTAGAAGGCATAGCCAATGGATGTGTAACAACAGGAGAGTTTATTATCCGTGTAGAAGCACCACCAGTAATTGTACAACCAACACCATTAGCAATTTGCGATGAGTTAGATGCAAATTATTACGAAAACAATGATGACATGGCTACGTTTGATTTAACGGTTAAAAATGACGAAATCACAGCAGGTAACGTCAGTTGGATAGTCACTTATTACGAAACTCAAGCAGATGCAGATGCAGATGCAAACGCCATAGCAGACCCAACGATGTATACTAACATGATGGTAGGAACCAATCCAGCCAATCCACAAACAGTATATGTAAGAGTCACAGATGCAGACACAGGATGTTTCAGTTTTACAACCCTAACCATACGTGTGTTACCAAACCCAACACCAACACCAACACCAGATAATTTAGAGTTGTGTGATGATGTTAATGTAGTTGGACCAAACGATTTAATAGAAATCTTTGACCTAACCACCAATGAAGTCGCAACCATTAATGGAGAAACAGGAGTAAGTGCAAGTTATTATACAGATTTAGATGAAGCCCTAATGGGAACTAACCAAATCGTAGATCCAACGATGCATAGTAATGAAGATCCAGCCAATCCAGGTGCAGCCATTACTCCACAAACTATTTATGTACGTGTGACTAACGGAACAGATGCAATGGGAACCGCAGGAACAGGATGTTACACCATTGTAAGTTTTGACGTTATAGTCAACCCATTACCAGTAGTTAGCCCAATAGAAGATTATATCTATTGCGAGTTATTTAACGATGGACAATACGGATTTGATTTAGACAGTAAAACAGACGAGATTTTAAACGGACAAGACCCAACCATTTTCACTGTAACCTACCATGAAACACAAGGCGAAGCAGACACATCAATGAATGCCTTAAGCAGTCCATATACAAACACAAGTAACCCACAAACTATATTTGTAAACATTACCAATACAGTAACTGGATGTGATACTACCACAACGTTTAATATAGAAGTCCAAGAAGCCGCACAAGCCAATCCAGATATGGCACCAATCGTGTATGAGATTTGTGATGACAATATGGAAACTGATGGAGACACAACAAATGATAGTGCACAGTTTGATTTACTAACCCAAAATCCAGACGTATTAGATGGACAAGATGCAGCAAACTATATTGTAAGCTACTATGCAACACAAACAGATGCAGACGCAGCAACCAATCCATTACCATTCTTGTATGAAAACACTGTAAACCCACAAGTTATTTATGTACGTGTAGATAATGATATACAATCAGTAGGACCAATTAGCTTAGATTTAGTCGCATTAGGGACAACAGGTCTAGATGTCAATGGAGATGGAGCAATAGATACAATAGATACAGATGGAGACGGAGTTTTTGATTTACTAGACGTAAACAACGATATGGTTTCAGATGGATTTGATAACGAGCCAGACGGAATCATAGACTTTATAGACTTAGATGGCGATGGTTTAGGAGATCTAGTAGACTTAGATAACGATGGAGTAGTAGATAACGGAATAGACAGTTCAATCTGTTATGAAACCGCAGAAGTTACTTTACAAGTTAATCCATTACCAGAGTTTGAAATAGAAGACAGCTACTTACTATGTATCAATACTAATGGAACAGAGGTAATCAATACACCAGTAATAGACACAGGACTAAACACAACAGACTATACCTTTGAGTGGTTATTAGAAGGCGCAACCCTTACGGGAGAAACCGGAAGTAGTTTAACACCAACACAAGGCGGAAATTATACAGTAATCGTAACAGATGTAACCACAAGTGGAGTCACAATGTGTCAAAACTCAGCAACCACTTTAGTAGAAGAAAGTGAGCCACCAGTAATAGAATATGAAGTCACTACAGAAGCATTTGCAGACGTACACAACATTATGGTAACAGCAACAGGAAATGGGATTTCAGCCTACGAGTTTCAGTTAAATGATGGTGTTTGGGAAGCAGGAGTATTAAATACAGACGGAAGCTATACTTATACATTTACAGATGTAGCAGGAGGCGATCATATAGTAACAGCAAGAGACATTAATGGATGTGGAGAAAGTAGCCTGCCAGTAAGTGTAATGGACTACCCACACTTCTTTACACCAAACGACGATGGCTTTAATGACACATGGAATATCTACGGAATCCAAAACCAACCAGACGCCAAGATTTACATCTTTGATCGTTACGGAAAGTTATTAAAACAATTAAGTCCAACCGGATTAGGATGGGACGGAACCTTTAACGGTAACCCAATGCCAACTAGTGACTATTGGTTTACAGTAGACTATAAAGAACCAAACGATTTAACACAACAAAAACAATTTAAGGCACACTTTACCTTAAAGCGATAATAAAAACAAAAACAATTAAACCTAAAAAAGCCTGAACACTAAAATGTTCAGGCTTTTTGTATTAATAAAATAAAGATTAATGAGGTTTACTTCACCTCAAAAGTAATCTTTAAGTTTACTCTAAAATCTGTAACCTCACCATCAGTTACACTAGCACTTTGATCTTGTACGTATACAGATCTGATATTTTTAACGCTTTTAGACGCGTGTTTTACTGCTTTTTTAGTTGCATCTTCCCAACTTTTATCCGAGTTAGATAATACTTCAATTACTTTTAATACTGCCATAATATTGGTTTTTAATTATTGTTTCTTCTTTAAAATTACGAATATTAAAGCAATTATTAATGCTTTAAATATTCTATTATAATACTAAAATAGACAAACGGTATCTTTTAGAAGTTAAAATTAACCATTTATTGCTACTACAGAATCTACTTTACCAGCAAGCATCTCTTTTAGCATGTTCTCTATTCCGTTCTTTAATGTAAAAGTAGATGATGGGCAACCACTACAAGCACCTTGTAAAATTACTTTTACAGTCTTTGTGGCTTCATCATAAGATTCAAACTGAATGTTTCCACCATCACTTGCTACAGCAGGTTTGACGTATTCTTCTAAAATATTTACTATTTGTTTTGATGTATCATCAAGTGTTTCAAAATGAGCTTCTATTTTTTCTTCAGATTTTTCAACTACTTCTGGTGCATTTGGCAAAACAATATCTTTTGCATCTTCAATATAAGTTCTTATAAACTCTCTTAATTCTAATGAAATATCATTCCATTCTGCAATGTCATATTTAGTGATTGACACAAAATTTTCATCAAAAAAGACACTTTTTACAAATGGAAAATGAAATAAAGCAGTAGCCATAGGTGATGGTTTTGCAGTTTCGATTGAAGTAAACTCGTAAGAAGCAGTCACCAATTTTTTGTTAGCAACAAATTTTAATACTGAAGGGTTTGGCGTACTCTCCGTGTAAACAGTAACAGCAACTTTTTTAGATTCTGCTAAATCAGTTACAACTATTCCACCTTCATTTAAATAAGACTCTATTTGTTCTGAGACTTCTGCTTTAACATCGTCCCATTCAACAATATTAAAACGTTCAATAGCTATAAAATTACTTGAGATATATACTTTTTTAACAAACGGTAAGTAGAAAAGTTGTTGTGCTAAAGGAGCGTTTTTAGCATCATCTATGTTGTTAAATTCAAAGCTTTGGTGTTTAGTGATAAACTGGTTAAGTTCAAATTTAATTATTGTTGGGTTTGAGGTTTCTTGTATTGAAACTTTAAAATTACTCATCTGGACTATTTTTTTGCAAAAATACTAAAGAAAAGTATAGATATCTATTATATTTGAGCTTTATAAAAACTTCAATTTTTGATTTTTTTTAGTTTTTCTGATAAAACATTTTTATCTTGAAACCTTTAACTTTTAGGATTGAATTTATAACAAGTAAATTTATATATTTGATATTTACTTATAATTTTTAAGTAAAACAAGAGTTATAAACCTAATAGCTTAGCTATTTTTAGACCAATCTACCTCGAAATAAGAGATTTATGAGATTAAAGAACATATTTTTAATAGCAATTGTAGCCATATTCAGCGCTCAATTTTCTAATGCCCAAGAGGGATTACCTATTTATTCTGATTATTTATCAGATAACCTTTATCTAATTCACCCATCTATGGCTGGTGCAGCAAATTGTGCTAAACTTAGAATTACTGGAAGACAACAATGGTTTGGAGAAGATAATGCTCCAAAATTAATTACTGCCAGTATTAATGGTAGAATTGGAGATTCCAACTCTGGTATTGGAGCTATCGTTTATAGCGATAAAAATGGATACCACTCTCAAACAGGTGCTTATTTTACATACGCGCATCACTTAATGTTTTCAAGAAGTGAAACAGATTTAAACCAATTATCATTTGGATTAAGTGCAGGAGCAATACAGTATAAATTAGACGAAACTAGTTTTTTAGCAGATGGATTTGATCCAATTATTGCTGGAATAGAGCAATCTGCGACTAACTTTAATGTTGATTTAGGATTTTCTTACTTTTTATATAATTTTTATGCTCATGCAACTGTAAAAAACTTATTAAAAAATGATGGGATAAACTTTAACGAACAAGGTTTAAGTTATGATAACTTAAGAACTTATGTTTTCTCTGTTGGTAATACTTTTGGTAGTTACGGAAGCGAATGGAGTTTTGAACCTTCGGCTATGTTTATGTATAGAGATGCAACAGAAGAAGCATCTTTTGATATTAATTTAAAAGCTTATAAGACAACAGATTTTGGTAACATTTGGGGAGGGTTGTCTTATAGACGTTCTTTAGATGGAGCAGAGTTTGTTGATGGTTCTGGAGTAAGTAGTCAAAAACTACAATATATAACACCAATTTTAGGAGTAGAAGTAAATAACTTTGTTTTTGCTTATACCTATAGTTACCAAGCAAATTCTGTAGTATTTAATAATGGTGGATTCCACCAATTAACTTTAGGATATAACTTTAATTGTGGTAAAGCTAGATATAGTTGTAATTGCCCTGCAATTAACTAGTACTAGTTTAATAAAATATAAAAAAGCCTCACTTTGTGAGGCTTTTTTTATTAGTATGATTTAGTTGTCTGTATTTAATTCTTTTACATCAATACTTCCGTCTGGCGAGATGACATAGTATTTATGTTTAATCTCTGTTTTTACTTTAGGTTCTGTTTTTTGCTCTTTTGGTTTAGGTGTAAATTGAAGCTTAATCTCCATACCTATTTGTACAACTGGTTCTAAAATGGATGGATTAACTACAATATCATATTTTTCATATGATAAGGGTTGGTAATAATATGAGGTTTGCTTTTTAACTTCAGTAACTCCTTTGTCTTTTTTTAATGCTTGAAAAGAAATACTATTAAAAGCCTGATAGTTTTGATAGAAATCTTTTGGGAAGTAACAGTATTTTTGATCTCCCATAATAGCATTATAGTCTTTTAAATTAAAACCTAAAACATTATAGTACGCTTTTTTATCTGCAATTAGAGCTAATAATTTTGTTTGTAGATTCTTATAGACTTCAGCAATGTTTTCGATAAAATAATCCACTTTAACTAGATTGTAAATTTCATTTTTTGCACAGGCTGTCAAAATATTTTCAAACTGTTGCGTTTTTGTAAATTGAATATGAATATTCTGTTGTAACTCAAAACCTTTAGGGACTTCAGTATATGTTTTACTAAATAGTTTTTTTGTGACTTCAACTTCATAAACTGGAACAAATGAAATTACATCTATAGCCATATCTTTTTCAAAAATTCCATGTTGTGCTAATTCCTTTTTAATATTACTAATACGATCATTCATTAATTGGTTTGTAATTTCCGCAGTTTCACCAATCTGTGATACATTAAAAATGGCAGTGTAACTACTTGCTTTTACGTTTTGTAATGCTCTAACATCTATTATAATTGTACTACTAGGATTTAAATTTGGAGTTACATGTTTTGGAGATTGTCCATAAACGGTTGCGTTTCCTGTAGCTATATTTTGTCTAGAAAGACTTTGGTTATAATTCCCTTTATGTTGTGCTTGACTTGTAAAAACAAGTAATAGGAAAAGAAAAGATACTGTTGTGTATTTCATAATTATTTATATTTTATTTTGGTAAACCTAGAGGCATCTTTTTTAAGGTAAAACTCAAAATGAGGGAACACATACTATAAATGAGTGACCTTGGTTTGTAAATGAGTAAAGCCTACTTTTTGACCTGTTTTATTTAGCTAAATCAGAAAACAGCATTTTATTTAATGATTTAAAGTGCGTAAGTTTATGTTTTAGAAAAATATAAATGAAAAACCTACATCTAATAATTGCTCTTTTTTTGTGTATAACTGCACAACAATTAACGCATGCCCAACAACAATTAAATAGGGCTGAAGACGAATCTTTTACAGTTAAAGGAAAAGTGCTTGAAAGTGATAATTATGACCCTATTACAGATGTAAACATACAAGTAAATGGAGGTTCTTATACTAGTACTACTTTTGATGGTGAGTTTAGGATTGAAGTAAAAATTGGTGACGAGATTATGATTAGTCATAAGGATTTTGAAACTGTTTATTATACAGTTAAGACAGATGATGATATCAGAGTTGAAGTGCAATCTATTATAGAAGATGCATTTGTACAAAAAAAGAAAACCAAACAAAACACATTTGAAAGCACTATAGATTCAGCATTGTTTTATAAAAAAATTTCAGCTGAAAAAAGCATACAATTTATTGCAGAAAGTATTCCAAAAAGCACTTCAGTAAAACAAAACGCAGAAGCTTTTGAGGTTCTTGCAGATGTATATGTATATTGGAAACAGTATGATTTGGCAGTTACCAATTACAGAATAAGTTTAAATAACGTAAACTCTAAAGACGTTAATTTAAAGTTGGCTAAAGCCTATTTTAATAACAAAAATTATCAAGAAAGTTTAGCCATTTATAACAGCTATAAACCAGAAGATTTATCGAATTGGCAAAACGTTTTACGTTATGAAGGTTTAGGAGATGTGCATGCTAAAATAAACGAAAACAAAAAAGCAACAACAGCATACACTAAAGGATTAGAAGTAGCAACAATAAATAATATTAAACCTAAAATAACAGACCTAAACTCTAAGTTAGGATTTACTTACAACAATGATGGAAATAAAGAAAAAGCAGGTGTTTTAATTGAAAACTCTGTAGTATTAGCAGCTCAAGAAAACAAAACAAGAGAAGTAGAACAAAAAATAAAATTTGCAGATTTTCAGAATGTTAATCAATCTTATGATGAAGAAATCCAGACCAGAAAACAAATTATAAAAGATATTGATGCAATTGAAAAAGACTCGGTAATTACTAACGAAAGCAATATCACCAAACAAAAGCAAAATTATAAAATTGGAAACGCATACTATTTACAAAAGAATTTTAAGGAAGCGATACCTTATCTAGAAAAAAGTATTGTAGAAGCCAATAAGCGCGAAGATTTAATAGTTAAAAAAGACGCAACTAGAAAGTTAACAGACGTTTTTGTTGAGTCTGGAGATTTTAATAAAGCCAAAACAGCGTTTAATGCGTATACAGAAGCAGTAGACCAATTGTATATTAAAAAAGAGCAAGAAATATCTCAAGCAGCACGATTTAATAAAAGCATAGCCGAAAAACAAAACAGGATAACAACACTAGAAACAGATAGGAAGTTAACCTTAAGTCAAGTAGAGTTGTCCGACGAGAAAAATAAGCGACAGCAACTAATAATTTACTCGTTAATTGGTGGTTTGCTACTCTTGCTTTTAACTGCTTATTTGATGTATAAATACATCAAACAGCAAAAGCTAGCTAACAATTTATTAGCATTAAAGTCATTAAGAAGTCAAATGAACCCACATTTTATCTTCAACGCATTAAACTCTGTTAACAGTTTTATAGCAACCAATGACGAGCGTACAGCAAACAAATACCTTTCAGATTTCTCAAAATTGATGCGTGCAGTTTTAGAAAATTCTGAAGAAGATTTTATTCCGCTTCAAAAAGAAATAGAGCTAATAGAGCTTTACACAAAATTAGAACATTTCAGGTTTAAAGATAAGTTTGAATACACAATAGATGTTGATAAAACAATAGATGTCGAAGGATATAAAATTCCGCCAATGTTATTACAACCATATATAGAAAATGCGGTTTGGCATGGATTACGTTATAAAGATGAAATGGGATTATTAGCCATATCAATAGCAAAAAAACGCATAGGAGTTATAGAAATAACCATTGCAGATAATGGAATTGGACGTAAAAAATCAAAAAATTTAAAGACCGAAAATCAGCAAAAACACAACTCAAAAGGATTAGGAAATATTAAAAAACGCGTCTCTATTTTAAACGAAATGTATAAAGACAAAGTCGATGTGTTTATAGACGATAATGGAACCGAAGGAGATGTTGGAACTAAGGTAGTAGTAACTATAAAGAAGGATTAATTATGAAAATTATAATACTAATTTCCAGTTTCTGTTTTTTGTTATTAGGCTGTAAATCTACTTATCAAAAAAAATGTCAAGAAACAGTATTAAGACCACCTATTAGTATTAATTCATATGAAGAATTAATTAGTTATGGAAAAAATCTTAACAGAAAAATTGAGTTAATAGTTTTAGATGGTACTCCTGTAACAAAGATCACTATAAATAAATTTATCTTTAATAATCCAGATTACTACTTAGTAGATTTTATAAGTCTTGCAGATGCAGGAACAGAAACTTTTGATGCTCCTCCAGTTAGAATTTTAATATTAAAATCTAACTTATGTGGTAAGTTAAAAAAGAAAAAAGGTAAGTATATAATAAAAGAATAACCAATGACACTAAACGCAATACTAGTAGAAGACGAAGAGCAAAGTAGAGCCATACTAAAAAACTACTTAACCAAATACTGTCCAAAAGTCAATATTATAGGAGAAGCAGCAGATATAAATCAAGGATTAGAGCTAATCCGTACATTAGATTTGGACTTAGTGTTTCTAGATGTTGAGATGCCATATGGTAACGCATTTGATCTGCTAGACAAAGTTGGTGATCGTGATTTCGAAACCATTTTTGTGACAGCATATAATAATTATGCAATGGATGCGCTTAACGCACACGCTTCATATTATTTAATGAAACCAATCGATATTGACGAGCTTATTAAAGCAGTAGATTATGTTTCCGAAATTAAAACAAAAGAAGACGCCTTACAGGACCAAGTATTAATACCAAAAACCAATAATGTAGAAGGAAAAATAACCATACCACAACAAGATGGTTTTGAAGTATTAAACACAAAAGATATTTTGTATTGCAAAGCAGACGACAACTACACAGAGATCTATTTAAACAACAATAAAAAGAAAGTAGTAAGCAAGACACTAAAATATTTTGAAGACGCGCTAACACCATCAGGATTTGCACGTGTCCACAAAAGTTACCTAATCAATGTAGGCGAAGTCGTTAAATATATAAAAGGAAAAGGAGGAAGCGTTGTCCTAAGCAACGGAAAAGAAATTATGGTGTCAGCCTCTAAAAAATCAGACTTATTATCTTACTTTAAATAAACAACACATGCCAATAATAAAACCAGTAAACGGTAAAGCACCACAAATTACAGAAGACTGTTACATAGCAGAAAATGCAACCATAGTTGGAGATGTCCAAATAGGTAAGCAATGCAGTATTTGGTTTAATGCAGTATTACGTGGAGACGTTAACTACATAAAATTAGGAGACAAAGTAAATGTCCAAGATGGAGCAGTCGTACATTGTACATATCAAAAATATCCAACCATAATAGGTAATAACGTGTCTATTGGTCATAACGCTATTGTCCATGGATGTACAATTTACGATAATGTTTTGATAGGAATGGGAAGTATTGTAATGGATAATTGCGTGATAGAAAGTAACAGCATAGTAGCAGCAGGAGCAGTCTTAACACAAAATACAACAGTAGAGTCTGGTAGTATTTACGCAGGCGTACCAGCAAAAAAAGTCAAAGACATTAGTAAAGAGTTAATCAATGGAGAAATAAATCGTATTGCCAATAATTACGTCAAATACTCAGGCTGGTTTAAGGAGTAGTTTTTTGGCGCTACCTTTACCCAGAATTTAGTTCAGGAACAGGTCGCGTTGGAGTTTATCCTGAGCGTAGTCGAAGGGTTATATCTTTTTTTGCCATATATGGCAGCAAAAAAGGGATGCCACTTCTACCGCTAACGCAGCATGTTGCAAGATTTAGATTCAATAGTAAGGATTAATTCTTCAACCGATGATAATGCATTAATTTCATCTTTAGATAAAAAGACATTAAGACTATTTTTATTTCGACTTAAAATAACTGGATAATTAAAAGTCTGATTTGGATATTTAGTTTCAAACTCATCAATATGTAAAAAGGCAATATCTAAGGTGGTTCTATTTCTAAAATCTTTCCAAATCGTGTTTTCAGAAAACGTATTAAAAGTCAACGCACATAAGTTACAAGCATAAGTTTTAGGGCTAAATAATTTATGAGCAATATCAAGTGCAAGGTTTTTAATCCCAGAATTAGCATTGTAAACAAAAATTAGTGTATCCATAAACACTAAGTCGTTTACAAGCTGTATAGATTACAAAATATCTATACTAACAACAAAACCTTCATTGCTTCTAATATTACAAACAGTATTGTCTTCAAAAATTAAATATTGACCTTTAATCCCTTTTAAAACACCTTTATAATGTTTTGTTTTTCCAAAGTTTAAAGACTTAGGTTTTTCAGGATATTGTAACACAGGAAATGTAATATTTGTTTCCTCATTATTATCAATAAAATAAGGTTTAGCTTCGTCTGGAATATATTGTTTTAGTTTATCTCTCCATTCTATTAAATTTTCATCTTTAATGTCGTTTTTAAGCATTGTGCGCCAATTGGTTTTGTCAGCAACATAATCTTTTAAAGCAATCTCTGTAATTCCAGCTAAATAACGGTTTGGGACTTCAACAATCTCTAAAGCTTCATGTGCACCTTGATCGATCCATCGTGTTGGGACTTGCGTTTTTCTGGTCACACCAACTTTTACATTACTAGAATTAGCTAAATAAACAATATGTGGTTGGAGTTGTACTTGTTTTTCATAAGCTAGATCACGTTCTTCAATATCCAAATGTGCTTTGCTAAGTTCAGGTTTTATAATCCAATCAGCAGCTTGTGGGATGTCAAAAAAACAACTTTTACAAAACCCTTGTCTATAAATTGGTTTGTCTAAATGACAATGTAGGCACTCGTGTCCAACAAAATTAAACTCTAAAGTTTTGTTTAATAATTGATTAAGATTTATAAAGTCGTCTTTAAAGACTAAGTAGTAACTAATAGGCTCTAAAAACTCGGTTTGCATTTTTGTTAAAACACCTTGGTAGGTCATAAAAAAAAGTATTATTTTTAAAAAATAAAGATACAAATAACTATGCCAATTCCTCTTGTTAATTCTATTGCATCTTGGTTTTTAAAAAAACGATTTCATCAGATTGAATTGTTTTTAAAGTACCCAAATGAGGTGCAAGAAGAGCTCTTGTTTAGTTTAATAGATATAGCAAAAGATACAGAAGTAGGTAAACAACATGAGTTTTCTTCAATAAAAAACTATGCAACCTTTGCAGAACGTGTCCCAATTTCTACTTATGAAGATTTTCAAGAAAAAATAGAACGAAGCAGAAAAGGAGAAAACAATATTTTTTGGCCTAAACCAATAAAATGGTTCGCTAAATCTAGCGGAACCACAAATGCAAAAAGTAAGTTCATTCCAGTAAGTATTGATAGTTTAGAAGATTGTCATTTTGCAGCAGGTAAGGATTTGTTGTGTATGTATCTTAATAATAATGAAGGTTCTCAATTATTTACAGGAAAAAGTTTGCGTTTAGGTGGTAGTAAAGAATTGTATAAAGAAAACGGAACTGCTTTTGGAGATTTAAGCGCAATATTAATAGATAATATGCCTTTTTGGGCAGAATACAGTAGTACACCAAGTAGTAAAGTCTCTTTAATGAGTGATTGGGAAACTAAAATGGATGCAATTGTTAATGAAACCATTAATGAAAATGTAACCAGTCTTGCTGGTGTCCCAAGTTGGATGCTAGTATTACTAAATAATGTTTTAGATAAAACAGATAAGACAAACTTGTTTGATATTTGGCCAAACCTTGAGGTATATTTTCATGGAGGAGTAAGTTTTAATCCATATATAGATCAATACAGAAATATCCTTCCTAAAAAAGATTTTAAGTATTATGAATCTTATAATGCATCAGAAGGCTTTTTTGCAATTCAAGACCAAAACTATTCTGGAGATTTATTGTTAATGTTAGATTATGGTATTTTTTATGAGTTTATACCAATGGATACTTTTGGGACCTTGGACCAAAAAGTAATTCCGTTAAGTGAGGTAAAACTTAATAAAAATTATGCTGTAGTTATTACCACTAATGCAGGACTTTGGCGTTATATGATTGGAGACACTGTTAGGTTTGTATCTATTAGTCCATATAGAATTAAAGTATCTGGACGTACAAAACATCATATAAATGTATTTGGAGAAGAATTAATTATTGAAAACGCAGAAGACGCTCTTAAAAAAGTATGTAAAAAAACGCAATCAGAAATTGTAGACTATACTGCTGCACCAATATTTATGGAAGGAAAACAAAAAGGTGCACATGAATGGTTGATAGAGTTTAAAACACCTCCTAAAGACATTAACTATTTTAACGAGTTATTTGATAATGCTTTAAAAAGCTTAAATTCAGATTACGAAGCCAAACGTTATAATAACATGACGCTTAATAAACCTAAAATACATATTGCTAGAGAGCAACTGTTTTATGATTGGTTGAAACAAAATAATAAACTTGGAGGACAGCATAAAATACCAAGATTATCAAATACACGTCAATATCTTGACGAATTATTATCTATAAATAAATAACACTTTACCGTTCGTCGATTTTATTTCGTTCGATTTTTTACACTTACTTCGATAAAAAGCAAATTCAAAAGTCTAAAGGATTTTAATGTAAAACATTCTTTTTTGTGTTTTGATAAAATCAATAATTTACTTGTTTTTTATAAATTAAATGCAATTAAAATTGTTTTTTATTGCGAATAATACAGCAATTATAGTTTTAATGTTTGTTTTCGACAAAATGCAATTATCAAATCGAGTATAATGACATTTCGTCTAATTCTTATGTTGTAAAAAGGTCATTCATATATATTTACACCATTATTAATTCATTTGTAAAGCCCTTATCTATGAAAACTAAATTATATTTATGTATTGTGTTTCTTTTAGCACAATTTTCTTTTGCACAAGACACAGCAGAAAACATTGAAGATTTAAATTATTCAAACTCAGATTTAAACTCTGCAGCTATTGGTAATAATGGTTATAGTTTTTTAACTCTGGATACAGGTATTAATACTAAGTTTTCAGAATTTGGATCAGGTTTTTTTATGAACAAATTCATAATGGTATCTGCTAAAAAATTAGGAGGCTTTGCTAAAATCGATAAATCTACAGATGAAGGTTATAGAAACTTATTTTGTGTAGACATTAATAAAGATGGAACTTTACATAGCCCAATTTTATTTTCTAGAATAATTAATACTTTAGATAACGAGGATCAAGTTGCTTTTTTACCTGATGGACATACAATGTATTTTACTAGAAGTACAGAAAAAGGGTCTGCAGTTTATAAGTTATATAAAACTCAATTAGAAAAAAACTCTAAAGGTAATTGGGTTAAGCAACAACTATTAGATATTAATGTTGATGGTTATTCAATAGAAAACCCATTTGTAAGTCCAAATGGAGATAAATTATACTTTTCTTCTAATAAACCAGGTGGATTAGGAGGTTACGACCTTTATGTAGCTAAAATCAAACCAGATGGAACATTATATGAAGCTGTTAATTTAGGAGATAGAATAAACACAGCACAAGATGATAAGTATCCTTCGACATCTAAAGATGGGAAGCAGATTTACTTTTCTTCTAAAGGACATGCTAATATTGGAGGTTTTGATGTTTTTACAAGTAGAATCAAAAAATCTGGATATAGTAGACCTGTAAATTTAGGTAGTACTATAAATACTAAGTATGATGAGGTTTCTTTCTTCTTAGCCTCTAGGACGAGAGGGTATTTATCATCTGATAAATCTTTGGGAAAAGGTAAATATGATATCTATAAATTTAATATGGAAGTTATTGCACAACAATTAAAAGGTGTAATAGTGGATAGTGAAACTAAGATACCATTACCTAATGCAAAAATCACTTTGTTTAATGAAGATGGAGAAGCTGTTGCTGTTGTAAATTCTGATGATGATGCAAATTATAAGTTTGTTATTTTACCATTTGAAAACTACACAATAACTGCTGTTAAAGACGGTTTTGAAGACAATACAATTGATTTTGTAGCTAATAATACTAACCAAACAGAATATAACGAAGATTTAGAATTGGTAGCTGAAAAAGCTGTAATTGTTGAGATAGAAAAGAAAATGATGATTGTGGTTAATAATATTTATTTTGATTATAATAAAGCGTCAATAAAAGAAGAGTCACAAGTATCTCTTAATAGTATAATAGCTGTTTTAGAAGAACATCCTGACATGAAAATTGAGATTAATGCACATACAGATAATAGAGGTAATGATGCTTACAACCTAAAACTATCTAAGAAGCGTGCAGCTTCTGCAATGAGATATTTAATAAGTAGAGGAGTAGATCAAGACCGTTTAATATCTAATGGATATGGAGAAACACAACCTAAATACGATTGCAAAACTAAATGTACAGAGCAAGAACACCAGGATAATAGACGTATAGAGTTTGTTATAATGGAATAATAATTATCTAAATATTTGGTAGTCAGTCTAATGTTTTATATATTAGTAAAGCTATTAATCTGACTTAAGGGAAGTCATATTGAATTTAATCAAAAAAACCACTTTAAAATTTATATTTAAAGTGGTTTTTTATTTGTGTTAACTTTTATAAAAACTAAGACACAGCTTTAAGTTTTTTGATAGTTGTTTTACTTAGTTTTTGTTCTGCATAAGCTTTAGTGATACTTAGCTTTTTAATGTCGCTTCCTGGTAACTCAAACATAGCATCAGTTAAAATCTCTTCGCAAAGACTTCTTAAACCACGTGCACCAAGTTTATACTCAATAGCTTTCCCTACAATAAACTCTAATGCTCCTTCAGTTAAAGTAAGCTCTATTTCATCCATTTCAAACAACTTTTTGTATTGTTTGATAATTGCATTTTTAGGCTCTGTTAAAATGGCTCTAAGTGTTTTACCATCAAGTGGATCCATATAGGTTAAAACAGGTAAACGTCCAATAATTTCTGGGATTAAACCAAAATCTTTTAAATCTTTTGGAATAATATATTGTAATAAATTATCATGATCTACAACTTCTTCTTTAATGGACGCGCTGTAACCAACAGCTTGCATATTTAAACGTTTTGAAATTACACGATCTATCCCATCAAAAGCACCACCAGCTATAAACAAGATGTTTTCTGTATTTACTTCAATAAATTTTTGGTCTGGATGTTTACGTCCTCCTTTTGGCGGAACATTTACAACAGTACCTTCTAATAATTTAAGTAACGCTTGTTGTACGCCTTCTCCAGAGACATCTCTAGTTATAGAAGGGTTGTCGCTTTTACGAGCAATTTTATCAATTTCGTCAATAAAAACAATACCTTTTTCTGCTTTTTCAAGATTATAATCTGCAGCTTGTAATAAACGTGTTAAAATACTTTCTACATCTTCACCTACATAACCAGCTTCTGTTAAAACCGTAGCATCAACTATAGCTAAAGGTACATTAAGCATTCTAGCAATGGTTTTAGCCATTAATGTTTTTCCAGTTCCCGTTTGACCAACCATTATGATATTAGATTTTTGGATCTCGATATCATCATTAGTTGGAGGTTGTAACAAACGTTTGTAGTGGTTGTAAACCGCTACAGACATCACTTTTTTTGTGTACTCTTGACCAATAATATATTCGTCTAAGAAGGCTTTTATTTTTTGTGGTTTTTTCAACATCAACTCAGCAGATAAGTCTTTTGAGTCTTCTTCCTTAGATTCTTCTATAACAATTCCATTAGCTTGTTGGATGCATCTATCACAAATATGTGCATCTAAACCAGCAATTAATAAATTGGTTTCAGGTTTTTTTCTACCACAAAATGAACATTCTAATTCTTCCTTTGCCATCTTTTTTAGTTAAAAAGTTAATAGTAAAAAGTTGATTTTTACTATATTTTTTTGGTGTTATTATTTACGAGCTAAAATCTCGTCAATCATTCCGTATTCTTTAGCTTTATCAGACTTCATCCAATAATCTCTATCACTATCTTCGTATACTTTGTCGTAATCTTGACCAGAATGCTTACTAATAATCTTGTAAAGTTCTTCTTTTAAGATTAAAATTTCTCTTGCAGTAATTTCTATATCACTAGCTTGTCCTTGTGCACCACCTAAAGGTTGGTGGATCATTACTCTAGAGTGTGTTAAACCACTACGTTTCCCTTTTTCTCCTGCACATAATAATACGGCTCCCATAGAAGCTGCCATACCAGTACAGATAGTAGCTACATCTGGTTTTATAAATTGCATAGTGTCATAAATACCAAGTCCAGCATACACGCTTCCTCCTGGAGAATTAATGTAAATTTGGATATCTTTATTTGCGTCTGTACTTTCTAAAAATAATAGTTGTGCTTGGATGATGTTAGCGACTTGGTCATTAATACCTGTTCCAAGAAATATAATTCTATCCATCATTAATCTAGAGAAAACATCAAATATTGCAATATTCATTTGACGCTCTTCAATAATATTTGGTGTCAGGTTAGTTGGATACATACTACTAATAATTTTGTTGTAATATGTACTGCTAATTCCTTGATCTTTTATAGCGAATTTTTCGAATTCTTTTCCGTAATCCATAAGTTTGAAAAATGTTTTTTTAATTGAAAAAAATAGGCGTTGTTTAGTCTTGCTAAACAACGCCTAAAGATAATGATTATTTTGTTAAATCAATCCTAATTCGTTTTCAAGAAAGAAACTGAAAAACGAATTTGATATTAATTATTTATCACCATATACTTCTTTTACAAAAGCATCATAAGACATCTCTTTAGTCTTGATATTTGCTTTCTCTTTGTAAAGGTTTAATAATTTTTGACTTACAACTTGCTCAGAAATACGTCTTACTTCATCTTGATTACCTAATACTCTAGCTGCAATATCATCTAATTCTTTTTCAGAAGGATTTAGTTGACCAAACTGTGCCATTTGCATTTTTATCATGCCTTTTGCATTAGTTTTAACATCTTCAAAGTCTACTTTAAGATCGTTATCTGCCATTAATTTACCTTCAATTAATTGGTAACGTAAGCTTTTTTCAGATTTTTCATATTCTTCTTTAGCAGTTGCGTCATCCATTTCTTTTTCACCTGCAGCTTGCATCCATTTGGTTAAAAATTCTGCTGGTAAATCAAATTTAGTATTGTCTACTAAATATTCTGTAATATCATTTAAAAGCTTTTGGTCTGACTGTTGCACAAATTGCTTTTCTGCATCTTCTTTTATTTTTGCTTTTAATTCTGTTGCAGATTTTACAACATCTTTTCCAAATAACTTATCAAATAAATCTTGGTCTAAGTCTGCTAATTCGCGCTTGTTAATTTCTGTAATTGTAAAAGTTACTTCAATATCTAAACCATGTGCATCTTCATGAGGTACCTTTAAAGCATTCATTAACTCATGGTCATCTGCATAAAGTCCTTTAGTTTTTAAAGTAATAACATCACCAGCTTTTGCACCAATAAATTTCTTTGGTGTAGTTTTTCCTTTAAACTTGTCTAAAGTTAAAGTTACTGTATTGTCTATTTCTTTGTCTTCGTTTTTAAAAGTTCCAGTTATTTCACTGTCTTTATTGACTTCTTTTTCAGAAACAATTTTACCGTATTGTTTTTGGATACGCTCTATTTGTTCTGTAAGCATCTTCTCATCTGCAACAATGTTGTAGTGTGTAATTGCTTTTTTACTTTTTAAGTCTACTTTAAATTCAGGAGCTAAACCTAATTCAAATTCAAAAGAAAAAGAATCTGCATCCCAATTAACTTCGTCTTGTTGCTTAGGTAAAGGCTGCCCTAAAACATCTATTTTTTCTTCTGTTAAATACTTGTTTAATGCATCTTGAAGTAATTTGTTTACCTCGTCAACTAATACAGCTTTACCATATTGTTTTTTTACCATTCCCATTGGTACTTGACCTTTTCTAAATCCAGGAATGTTTGCAGTTTTTTTATAATCTGTTAAGATTTTTTCTACTTTATCGCTATAGTCTTCTTTTACTATATCTACTTTTACTACAGCATTTAATGCATCAATGTTTTCTCTTGTAATATTCATTATAAATGATATAAAGCCCAAAATGGGCATTTAATACTAGTTTTTCTTCTATTAAAAAGGAGTGCAAAAATACTACTTTTTTACAGTATTGCAAAGTTTTTAACGTGTTGTGTTACAGAGTTTTTTTAAGTTTTAATTTGATTTTGAATCAGACTTTAAAAACGATTGAAACAACCATTGTAGTATAGATAGTAATATACTAAATAAAATAGCTGTCCAAATACTTGAAACTGAGAAGCCATCAATAAATTGATCTGCCAACAGTATAATTAATCCATTGACAACAAAAAGGAATAAACCTAAAGTTAAAATAGTAATTGGTAAGGTTAGTACGACTAATATTGGTTTTATTAAAAGGTTTAAAATAGACAGTACTATTGCAACTATAATAGACGTTGTGTAATTGTCTACATGTACACCATTTAGTACGTCTGCTAAAAAGAAAACAGCAATAGCGTTAAGTAATAATCTTATTATAAGGTTCATAAATTTTGTATTTACTTATTAGACCTTAATTTAAAGGATTTGTTACATGGTATTATAATGTTATTGAGAATAAAATGATTTATTTTTCAATAAATTGAATAACCTCTTCATAAAAATCCTTAGGGTTTTCTGCATGAAGCCAATGTCCAGCATTTGCAATGGATACAATCTTGGCTTCAGGAAAATGATTTTTTATAATAGCTTCGTCTTGTGTTCCAATATATTCGCTTTTGTCGCCTTTTAAAAACAAGGTGTCACCTTCAAATTTTGCATGAAGTGGAAGTGCTTCGCCTACTTCACTAACATTGTCTATTAAAGCTGCTAGGTTGATGCGTAAGGCAAGTTTTCCTTTTTCGATCCAATATAAATTTTTTAATAAAAACTGACGTGTTCCAAAATCCGAAACATAGTTTGATAACTGTTTATCTGCTTCGGTTCTGCTTTTTAACGTCTCAAAATCTAAACTTGATAAACCTGCTAAAATAGCATCATGATGGATTGGATAAAAACGAGGAGATATATCTGCGACAATTAATTTATTAACTAATTCTGGGAATTGCGTTGCAAACTGCATAGCTGTTTTTCCACCCATGGAATGCCCTAAAAGCACTGCGTTTTTTATATTGTGTGTGTCAAAATAATGCTTTAAATCTTCAGTTAAAACTTCATAATAAAAATTATCATCATGAAAACTTCTTCCATGATTGCGTTGATCTATTAAGTGGACTTCAAAATGTTCTGAAAATTTATTTCCAAGTGTTTTCCAATTATCGCTCATGCCTAAAAAACCATGAAGAATAACAAATGGTTGACCTTGACCTATTATTTTTGAATGTAGTAACATTTACTATTTTAATTTATTCTTATACATATTTACAACATTCTCGATACCTAAATATAAACTTTCGGCAATTAAAGCATGACCTATAGAAACCTCTAATAAACCAGGAATATTTTGTTTAAAAAACTGAATATTATCCAAAGACAAATCATGTCCTGCATTTACACCTAAGCCTAAATTATTGGCTAATTCCGCACATTTTGTGTAAGGCTCAATAGCTTTTTGGTTACCAAGACTATATTGATGTGCAAATGCTTCTGTATATAATTCTATCCTATCTGTTCCAGTTGCTTTTGCGCCTTCAATTTGCTTTAAATCTGGATCAACAAAAATAGAAGTCCTAATGCCTTTATCTTTAAATTGACTTATAACATCAACTAAAAAGTCTTTGTGTTTTATAGTGTCCCAACCTGCATTACTAGTAATAGCATCAACAGAGTCTGGTACTAAGGTAACTTGTGTTGGTTGTAACTCTAAAACCATATCCATAAATTTAGAGATTGGGTTTCCTTCAATATTATATTCTGTATAAACTTCAGGTTTTAAGTCGTAAGCATCTTGATATCTAATGTGACGCTCGTCTGGTCTTGGATGTATAGTGACACCTTCAGCACCAAAACGTTGAACGTCTTTTGCAAATTGAACTACATTTGGTGTGTCACCACCACGAGAGTTTCTTAAAGTGGCAATTTTGTTAATGTTTACACTTAATTTTGTCATGCTAGTCTTTAATTTAAAAAACAAAAATACAAAGTAGAAGCCCTTTTTTGTACTAATTTTTGGTTAATTTGCATAAACTTAAGTTTTAGGATAATGAACCTTTCAGATTTTATTATAAACGATATAAAACCTCTATTAAATATAGAGAATGTAAAAGAGTTGCAGTTGCTTTTTAATCAGTTAACCTATTCTCATATTCCTGTTCAAGATGAGCATGGTACGTATTTAGGTTGTATTTCTGAAACTGATGCGCATTGTTTTGAAGCCGATAAACCTATTCAGGATTATAGATACGCAGGCGAAGGTTTTTTTGTAAGAGAAAGTACTAATTGGTTAGATGTATTAGAAGCTTTTGCTCAAAACTCTGCCAATATAATGCCTGTTTTAAATGCTTCCAACAAGTATTTAGGCTATTATGAGCTTAATGATATTATAGGTTTATTTAACGAGACGCCTTTTTTCTCTGAAAATGGAGCTATTTTAATTGTCGAAAAAGGGTTGCAAGATTATTCTTTTAGCGAAGTCAGTCAAATAGTAGAAAGTAATGATGGTAAATTATTAGGCGCATTTGTTTCTAAAATAGAAAATGACGTTGCTCAAATTACCTTAAAAATAGGAAATGTGGGTTTGACAGAAATTATGCAAACTTTTAGAAGATACAGTTATAATATTGTGTCTGGTCACGAAGAAGATGCTTTTTTAGAAGGTTTAAAAGAACGCTCAGACTATCTAAATAAATACCTAAATATGTAATGGTGAAAGTTGCTGTATTTAGTCAATTCCAGAAAAAAAAGCCATTAGCATCGCTAGAGGTTTTGTTAGATGTGCTTAATAAAAAAAAGATAGAAGTAGTTATTGAAGCAGCATTTTATAAAGGTGTGTCTTCAAAAATTAAGTCTGAACACAATACGTTTTCTATACTAGATAATAGTTATGATTTTTTAGTTAGTATTGGTGGAGATGGTACTATTTTAAGAGCTATAACTATTGTTGGTGATTTAAACATCCCAATAGTTGGTATTAATACAGGTCGTTTAGGGTTTTTAGCAACGATACAACATGAAGAAATTGAAACTGCAATCCAGTGTATATTAGAAAAAAAGTATGCGATTTCGGAGCGTAGCTTATTGACTATAGAAAGTTCTGAAGCTAATGAGGAACTTAAAACTTGCAATTTTGCTTTAAATGAAATTGCAGTAAGTAGAAAAAATACTACCTCAATGATTACGGTTGAAACCGAGTTAAATGGTGAGTATCTAACATCTTATTGGAGTGATGGCTTGATTATATCCACGCCTACAGGATCTACAGGCTACTCTTTAAGTTGTGGTGGTCCAGTAATAACACCTAATGCAGCAAGTTTGGTATTAACACCAATTGCACCTCATAATTTAAGCGCTAGACCATTAGTAATTGAAGACTCTACAGTAATAACTTTAAAAGTTAATGGTAGAGAAAAAGAACATTTAGTATCCTTAGATTCCAGAATTGCAACTTTATCTAATGAAACGACAATTACAATAAAAAAAGCACCATTTTCTATAAAAATGATTGTGTTAAACAACGAAACTTTTCTTGATACTTTAAGAAAAAAGCTGCTTTGGGGAGAAGACAAACGTAATTAAACAATATTTTGCATGTAAATCTGTTTAAAAGTGTAACTATTTCAATCAAATTGTTATAGGCTAATCTTATTTATTATATTTGCAAACTTTGAATATTTATGAAGCAGTTAACACTACTTATACTAACATTATGTAGCTTACAATTTAGTAATGCACAAATCAACGAGTTTGGGTTGTATTTGGGTGGGTCTAATTTTATTGGAGATGTAGGAGCTACAGACTATATTGCACCAAATCAATTAGCTTTAGGAGTGCTTTATAAATGGAATCGTAGTACAAGGCATTCTTATAGGATGTCATTGACATTTACAGAATTAGAAGGGATTGATAAAAACTCTGATGATCCAAGTAGACAAATAAGAGGGTTAGAGTTTACTAATCAAATTATAGAATTATCTGCAGGAGTAGAATTTACTTTTTTTGATTTTGACCTTCATCAAGATGGTTTTGTCTCAACACCTTATTTATATACAGGAGTAAGTGTTGCACAACATGACAACTTTTTTTATAATAATTTAGGAGAAATCGTATCTGAAGATACAGAAAGTTATGCTTATGGAATCCCAATGGTTTTAGGTTTTAAAGCAGCGGTAACTCCAGAAATAGTATTAGCTTTTGAGGTTGGTGCACGTTATACTTTTTCTGATGAGATTGATGGAAGTATTCCAGATGCTGGAGAATTATCAAGCAGAAGTTTTGGAAACTTAAATAATAATGATTGGTATACATTTACAGGAGTAACATTAACCTATACTTTTGGAAAAAACCCATGTTATTGCGGATTTTAAATTGAATAAACAAAACAACATACAAAAGCACAATTTACCAAAGCACATTGCTATTATCATGGATGGTAATGGACGTTGGGCTAAAAAAAAGGGAATGCTTCGTGCTTTTGGACATGAAAACGGAACTAAGTCTGTGCGCCAAACCGTTGAGACTTGTGCAGAAATAGGGATTAAGCATTTAACCCTATATGCTTTTTCTACAGAAAATTGGAAAAGACCAAAACTAGAAGTAGACACTTTAATGAAACTTTTGGTGTCTTCTCTTAAAAAAGAAATTAACACACTTTTAGATAATAACATAAAGTTAAAAGCAATAGGTAATTTAAAATCATTACCTAAAAAAGTGTATAAAGAATTACAAGAAGTTATTGATTTAACAAAGGATAACACGCATATGGACTTAACCTTAGCTTTAAGCTATGGATCTAGAGAAGAGTTATTAAATGCTGTTAAAGAAATCAGTATTAAAGTTAAAAATAATATAATTTCTACAGAAAGTATTGACGAATCGGTATTAAATGCACATCTTTACACGCAGAGTTTACCAGATGTGGATTTACTTATTAGAACAAGTGGAGAACAACGTATTAGTAACTTTCTATTATGGCAAATTGCCTATGCAGAATTATACTTTACTCCAGTACTTTGGCCAGACTTTACAAAGCAACATTTAAATGATGCTATCATTGAATATCAAAAAAGAGAACGACGATTTGGGAAAACAAGTGAACAAATTAGCTAAACAATTACCATTGAAAACAATTATATACAATACATTAATAGTACTTATGTTTTTAAGTGCTTTCACAGTAAAGGCTCAAAATTTAAGTTTAGAAGACGGTAAAAAATATACCATTGCTGAAATAACAGTAAAAGGAAACACTAGTTTTAGCGAGCAAACTATAATTACCTATTCTGGTTTAAGAAAAGGTGAAAACATTATGATTCCTGGAGAAGAAATTAGTGATGCAATCAAAAAATTATGGAAATCCAACTTGTTTAGTGATATAGAAGTGTATTTACTAAAAACCAAAGGTGATAGTGCTTTTTTAGAATTAAGATTAGCAGATTTGCCAGAGCTTAAAGACATTGAAATTAAAGGTGTTAAAAAAGGTAAACACGAAACTATTTTAAAAGAAAATAAACTTTTAAAAGGAACAAAAGTAACAGAAAACCTAATAACAACTACCCAAAACTACTTGGAGAATAAGTATAAGAAAAATGGGTTTTTAAATGCTAATGTACAAGTAAAAACCAATGAAGTAGTAAATGATTCTATCGACAAGTCTATGGTTAATATGATTGTTGATGTCAATAGAGGAGAGAAAGTAAAAGTTAAGAGTATAGATTTTGAAGGGAATACAGTTTTAAGTGATAAAAAACTTAAAAAAGCTATGAAAAACACTAAAAGTATTAATCCAATCAGACTTTTAAAACGTTCAAAATATATAGAAGCAGATTATAAAGATGATCTTTCAAGCCTTATAGATAAGTATAAAGAAGTTGGATATAGAGATGCAAGAGTTATTTCTGATTCATTAATTATAAATGATGATAAAACAGTGTCATTATTAATAAACGTAGAAGAGGGTCAAAAATATACTTTTGGAGATGTTACATTTATTGGTAATACAGTATATACAGACGAGGCTTTAAATAGATTATTACGTATAAATAAAGGAGATACATATAATGGTGTAGAGCTACAAAAGCGTATAGCAGATAACACTAAGCCAGATGGTAATGATATAACTAACTTATACCAGAATAATGGATATTTATTCTCAACAATTAACCCAGTAGAGGTTAATGCAGACGGAAATGTAATTGACATGGAAATAAGGATTTCTGAAGGTAAACCAGTATACTTTAATAAAGTAACTGTAACTGGAAATGAGAAAACAAACGATCATGTTATCTATAGAGAGATTAGAACAAGACCAGGAGAATTATATAGTAAGGAAAACGTTGTACGTACTATTAGAGAATTAAGTCAATTAGGTTTCTTTGATGCAGAACAATTATCACCAAACTTTAAAAACCCAAATCCAGACGAAGGGTCAATTGACATGGAATACTCTTTAGTTGAGTCTGGATCTAGCCAAATAGAGCTACAAGGTGGTTATGGTGGAGGAGGATTTATTGGGACTTTAGGATTGTCATTCAATAATTTTTCAATAAAAGATATTTTTAAAAAAGATGCTTACAAGCCAATCCCAATGGGAGATGGTCAAAGATTATCATTGCGTTTACAAGCCAGTCGTTTTTTTCAAACATATAGTTTTTCTTTTTCTGAACCTTGGTTAGGAGGGAAAAAGCCTGTACAATTTTCTACATCATTATCACATACTAAACAGTTTTTGTATGATGCTACTACAGGAAATGCAGATAAAGACAAACGTTTTAATATAACAGGAATTACTTTTGGATTAGCAAAACGTTTATCAATTCCTGATGATTTTTTCACATTGTCACAAGCTGTAAGTTTTCAGCACTATGATTTAAAAAATTATAATACTGGATTATTTACTTTTGGAGATGGTTACTCAAATAACTTGTCTTATACTTTAGGGTTAAGTAGAAATAATACGTTTAATGATCCTATATTTCCAATGGGAGGATCTAATTTTACAGCAACAGCAAAATTATCATTACCATATTCTGCATTTGGTGGTACAGATTATGAAGCCCTAAGTAATGAAAGAGCAGAAAATGTAGATATTATTAATGACGCTTCACAAAATGTACTTGTTAGAACAGCAGCTTCTGCAAGAATAAGTGAGATTGATCAAGAACGCTATAAGTGGTTAGAATTTTATAAAATTAAATTTAAAGGAGATTGGTATGCAAGGTTAGTTGATAAATTAGTCTTAAGACCAAGTGTAGAATTTGGGTTTTTAGGAGCTTATAATCAAGATAGAGGAGTTATCCCTTTTGAGCGTTTCTTTGTTGGAGGAGATGGTTTAGGAAGTTATAGTTTAGATGGAAGAGAAGCTGTAGCATTACGTGGGTATACTAATCAAGGTTTATCTTCACAAGATGGAGGTACTATTTATAATAAATTCTCTATGGAGTTAAGATACCCAATTACTCTTAAGCAATCTGCAAAAATATATGCTTTAGGATTTTTGGAAGCAGGAGCATCTTACGATAACTTTAAAGACTACGATCCTTTTGCTCTTAAAAGATCTGCAGGTTTTGGTGTTAGGATCTTTATGCCAGCATTTGGATTATTAGGAATTGACTTTGGTCATGGATTTGACGCACAACCAGGAGAAACTTCTAAACATGGTTGGGAAACACACTTTATTATTGGACAACAATTTTAATAAAAACCTTATCTAAACCCAATAATTTCAATAAATTACGTTTTAAGTTGATGTATTTTTTTATTTTTGGCACGATATTTTCTAATAACAACTTGAGGATTTGATTAAAGAATTAAAATTTTTAAGATTAAAATTCGTTATTTTGAAAATAGAAGCTCAACAAAACAATGTTTATCATTAAATTGAGTTTATAATCAAGAAATAATAAAACAATTCCAAAATGAAATTAAAAGTTCTTATTGTATTGGTGATGCTTGCAGCAGGCTTTACAGCTAATGCCCAACGTGGAGTTAGAATTGGTTACATAGACACAGAATATATTTTAGAAAACATTCCAGAATATACAGAAGCGACTAGTCAACTAGAAAGTAAAGTCCAAAAATGGAAGAAAGAGATAGAAGGTAAACTTAATGAAGTTAAGTTAAAGCGCGAAGCACTTAATAACGAAAAAGCTTTATTAACTAAAGAGTTAATTGAAGAAAGAGAAGAAGACATCGTCTTTGAGGAAAAGGAAATTCTGGATTACCAACAAAAACGCTTTGGACCACAAGGAGATTTAATGATTCAGAAAAGGCAATTAATGCAACCTGTTCAAGATCAAATTTTTCAAGCAGTTCAAGACATTGCTAAAGCAAAAAAATATGATTTTGTTTTTGATAAATCAGCAGATGTGGTTATGTTGTATTCGGCAGAACGCTTTGATATGAGCGAGCAGATTATTAGAACAATATCTAGAGCTTCAAAGCGTAATCAAGCTAAGAACAAGGCAGAACGTAAAAATGCTAAAGGAGAAGATGTAATAGTAGAGATTAATGAAGAGCAAGAAGCGCGTCAAAAAGCATTAGACGAAAAAAATGCAGCTAGAGCAGCAGCAGCAGAAGCAAGAAAAAAAGAAATTTTAGATACAAGAGAAGCTAAGAAAAAAGAAGCTGCAGATAGAAGAGCTAAAATATTAGAAGATCGTGCTAAAGCAAGAGAAGAAAAATTAAAAGAAAGAAATAAAGGTAGTGAGGATGATGAGACACCAGTTTCTTTTGATGAAAAAGAAGGCGCTAAACAAGAAGAGGCTCCTAAAACAAGAGAAGAAATTTTAGAAGAGAGAAGACAAAAAAAATTAGCAGAAAGAGAAGCAAGGAAAAAAGAACTTGAAGCTAAAAAACAAAAAATCTTAGAGGATCGTAAGAAAGCTAAAGACGAAAACAAGAGCGGAGAAGACGAAGATAACTAAGACAAATACAAATAATTTATAACACACAAATACTATTTTAAAATGAAACAAATCAAAACACTTTTATTTGCTGCAGCATTATTTATTGGAGCTACCAGTTTTACTAATGCTCAAACAAAAGTAGCACACATTAATACTACAGATCTTGTAGCCTCTATGCCAGAAATGAAAAGAGCGCAAACAGAAATGGAAAATACAGGTAAAACTTTTGAAGCAGATATACAAGATATGGTAAAAGAATACCAAACAAAAGCAAAACAATACGAAGGTGAAGCTGCAACTAAAACTAACGAAGAAAACCAAAAGCGTGGTGAAGAGTTAGCAGGAATGCAACAAAGTATTAGACAATTTCAAGCAGATGCTCAAACACAATTACAGAAAAAAGAATTAGATTTATTAAAGCCTATTACAGATAAAGCTAAAGCTGCAATCTTAAAAGTAGCAAAAGCCCAAGGTTTTAACTATGTGTTAGATTCTTCTCCTCAATCAGGAGTAATTATGGCAGAAGGAAAAGACTTATTAGCAGATGTACAAAAAGAATTAGGATTTTAATCAAAATTCCTTTCAAATTAAAATTAAGCTGTCTAACTTTAGACAGCTTTTTTTATGTAAAAATATGAGTAAACAATTTATAGGTGTTTTTGATTCTGGTGTTGGTGGTACTTCCATATGGAAAGCCATACACAAGCTTTTGCCAAATGAAAACACTATATACTTAGCAGATAGCATTAACGCACCTTATGGTCCAAAAGGGAAAGAAGCGATTATAGCGCTTTCTGAAAAAAATACAGAGTATTTACTTAATCAAAACTGTAAGCTTATTGTAGTGGCTTGTAATACTGCTACAACTAATGCTATATCACATTTACGTAAAAAATATGATGTCCCATTTATAGGTATTGAGCCTGCTATAAAACCTGCTGCTTTACAAACTCAAACTAAAGCAATTGGTATTTTAGCAACTAAGGGCACGTTAAGTAGTGAATTGTTTTATAATACATCACAATTATACAGTAACGGAATTAAAATTATAGAGCAAGAAGGCGAAGGTATTGTGCAGTTAATTGAAAATGGTAATATCAATTCACCTCAAATGAAGGGGTTGTTAATCAATTATTTAAGCCCAATGATTAAAGCTAATGTAGATTATCTAGTTTTAGGTTGTACGCATTATCCATACCTTATTCCGCAATTATTAGAAGTGCTACCTAAACATGTAAAAATTATAGATTCTGGTGAAGCTGTTGCTAGACAAACAAAAACTGTATTGGAAGATAATAAAATATTAAATACATCAACAGCTAAACCTAGTTTTCAATTTTACACTAATGCTAATCCAGAAGTGATGGAAAGTTTATTAAATGGAAAAGGAGCTGTTAAATTCTTAAATTTTTAGAGCCAACAAAAAAACCACGACATTTAAAAATGCGTGGTTTATTTATATAACTTAAAAAGTTACTTATATATTTTCAGCGTCTCTTAAACCTTGAATATAAGTGGCTTTTTGTACTTGACGTCTATTTTTTACAGAAGGTTTTGTAAAGTATTGCTTCTCTCTTAAATTTTGCATTACTTTTACATTTCTGTGCTTACGCTTGTAACGTTTTAGTGCACGTTCTATGTTTTCTCCTTCTTTTATTTCAATTCTTAACATATCTTAATTTTTAATAGGATGCAAATATCAATTAAATAAAAGTATAATTCAAATTAATATTACACTTTTTTACTTTTAATTGCATTTATTTTAACCTAAATACGTTTTTAATATTTTACTTTTTGATGTTTGACGTAAACGTCTAATCCCTTTTTCTCTAATTTGTCTTACACGCTCACGTGTTAAGTCAAAAGTTCTACCAATTTCATCTAAAGTCATGGCTGGTTGATCACTTAATCCAAAATTAAGTCTAATTACATCACTTTCTCTAGGCGTTAATGTTTCTAATGCTCTGTCAATCTCTGTGTTTAAAGACTCACGCATTAAATTTGTATCAGGATTAGGAGAATCGTTAGAGCTAACTAAATCATATAAGCTATAATCTTCACCTTCTTTTAAAGGCGCATCCATAGAGACGTGTCTACTAGAAATTTTCATAGATTGCTTAACATCACTAATAGTTAAGTCCAATTCTTTTGCAATTTCTGACGCACTAGGTGGTCTTTGATTAATCTGCTCTAGATGAGAAGTTACTTTTCTTATTTTATTTATAGATCCAATTTTGTTTAATGGTAATCTAACAATTCTAGATTGTTCTGCTAAAGCAGATAAAATAGCTTGTCTTATCCACCAAACTGCGTATGATATAAATTTAAATCCTCTTGTCTCGTCAAAACGCTTTGCTGCTTTTACTAAACCAGCATTACCTTCATTAATTAAATCAGGTAAAGTTAATCCTTGGTTTTGGTATTGTTTTGCAACAGAAACTACAAATCTTAAGTTAGCAGTTGTTAATAAATCTAAAGATTTTTGACAACCTTCCCTTATTTTTTGAGCTAATTCAACTTCCTCTTCGGCTGTGACCATTGGAAGTTTGCTTATGTCTTGTAGGTATTTATCAAGTGATTTAGATTCGCGGTTGGTAACTTGCTTGGTAATTTTTAATTGCCTCATTCAGTCCAGTATTGTTTTAAATTATTCCTACAATGTAACATTATTATTGATAAATCCTAATATTTAACATTTATTTTTACGTATTAGCGTAAAATCTTTAAATTTCATCAAAAAAAGGCTTGTAAACGACTAATTTTTGTTAAAATTTAGTCTTCTTTTTTCTTATTACTTCCAAAAATACCTCCTAAAATATCTTTTACAGGATCTTTTGTTTTAATAGAATCTGTTTGTGTATTATCCTTTGGTGTGTTATTTCCGTTTAAAATATCTCCTAAAACGTCTTTAACTATTACTCCAGTATTTGTTTTTGTACTATCTTGAGTTGTACCATTTCCTCCTAAAACATCACCAATTACATCATTTAATTTGTCTTTACCTTCATTAATTAGTTTCTGTTTCTGTATTTCAATTAATTGGGTTGTTAAGTTTTTAATTCCGCTTGTTAAATCTGTTTGCACTTGTGGCTGTAAAGTGTTTCCGGTTATAGTTGCGGTTACTGGTATGCTAATAGAATTTACTGTTGGATCATTAATTTTGTTGATTAACGCATTAATATCACTTCCTAAATATTTTGCGGGAACTTCCATTTTTGCTTGATAATTCATAGTATTACTAAAGGTGTGTGATCCACTAATAGTCATCTTAATATCATTATACTTAACATCAAAAGGCTTGACAGTTACTTGTCCATTATTAAAAGAAAGCTTGGTTTTTAAATCTTTTAAATCCAATTTGCTAAAATCTATAAAGCTTAGTTTGTTTTCTAATAATGAGAATAATTGTTCGTTTTTAGGCTGAATTTGACTAGTCAGTAATTCCGCAAAAGCGTCACCAGAAACACTATTTAAAAGTGGTGTAAAATCGTCGCCTAAAGTACCTGATAAAGAAATAGTACTATTTAATTTACCTTGAAGTACTTTTGCTATTGGAGCTAGTTTTTGAAGCAAATCCAAATCTTGAAAAGACTTTGAGATATCAAAATCGTTTGCGCCTAATGTCATATTAAAAGTGGGTTTAGCAGTTTTTGTGTCTACTAGTCCAGACATGCTTAAATCGCCTTCAAATATGCTTGATGTTACATTAGTAAGTTGTGCTTTTTCGTCTGCTATTTTTAAATTTCCTTTAACATCTTTTAGTATTAAATTGTCATAGTAAACGGTTTTTGCGTCTGCTGTAATGCCACAATCTAAAAATGCAGGAATTTTAAGTGATGTTGCAGGTTCTGTACTTTGGTTAATTGGTGCGTCAGATCCACCTTCGACCATAAAATCACTAACTAAAAAGGAGTTTGAGCTTACTTTAAAATTTCCTTTTAATTTTTTGTCGCTTAATAAAAAGCCTAATAAATTATTGATAGTTCCTGTTGCGTTTAAATCTGTTTTTCCTGTAATAGCAATAAAATTATCTAACGTAACCGTTTCTGGATTAAAATTTACTGATGCAGAAGATATATTAATTGGATTAACAATATCTGTGGAAGAAAACACAAAGTCTGTCACGTTCATGGTACCGTTATTTTTAATACGATCGTATGCATTAGTCTCGATAGCATTCATATCAAAATTAGTATTTAGCTTGGCTTTTAAAACCCCTCTTAGTTCGTTTTTAAGTTCTATTGGATAGGCTTTTGTAAGGTTTCCTAAATTTAAAACACCATCTACATGTGCATCAACTAGCATGTTTTTGGTTAGGTTTTTTAAGGTTGCACTACTTTTAAACTCATCTTGATCAATTTTAAAATTAAGTGTTTTTAATTCTACATAAGTGTCATCTGTAATACCTGTTTTGTTTTTTACTTGTGCGTTTATACTAATATTTTCTACACGTTTTGGTAAGTCTGCAAATTTAAAAGACGCATTATTAGATAATATGTTTATGTCTAATGTTGGGATTTTTGTTTCTGTAATTTGACCTTTTATAATTCCGTTAACTTTAAAGTTTCCAGAAGTGTCTACATTATCTAAATTTTTTGCATATGTTTTTGGTATAACTGCTAAAAAGTCTTTAAAAGAAGACCCTGGATTTTCAAAAGAGATGTCAACTTCTTGAGCGTTTTCTAATTGTTTAAAGTAACCTTTAAACTGTAATGGTAAGTCGTTAATGTAAGCTTTGTTTTCTTTAAAAGTGTAAGTGCTATTTGGCAAATCTAAGTCTATTAAAGCATCAAGCTTTATTAAGTTGTTGCTTAAATACTCAGTATTATCTAGACTTAAAGTAACGTTAGCTTTTGTGTTAGTATCTAATTGAGAGGTCTCTCCAGAGAATACTCCTTTACCTGTATGATTTAAATTAGAAATATTAAATACAGTATTGGCTGCTTCATCTAAATAATTAAAGGCACTATTGCTAATACTGTAATCTTCTATGTCAAAGCTAAATCCACTGCTTGTTGTGTTATTTGTTGTAGTTGTTGCTTTTTCTTTTGTAATATTCCAATTGGCGTCACCATTTTTGTTAGTTTTTAAATTAACCAAAGCTTCGTCAATATTAACAGTGTTTACAATTATAGGGTCTTGATCAGCTTTTTTAAATAGTTCTTTTATAGACATGTCTAAAGAGACCTGTTTTATTTTTGCTAGCGTATCATTTTCAAAAGGTGCAAAATTTGTAATAATCAAATTATCTAAAGTAACATTAGCTTGTGGAAAACTGCTTAAAAAACTAAGATTAACATCGTCAAAAGTGACTTTAGCATTGACGTTTTTGTTAATATAATTTCTAACCATATCTTTGATTTGGCTTTGAAATATAAAAGGACTTGCAATTAAAAGAGCAAGTAGTATTAATAGTGTTATTCCTATAATTTTAAGTTTTTTCTTCATGTATTTTGTTTTCTAATCTAACTACGTTTAAACTAAACAAAAAGTTGTGCTAACAAAAGTATTTAATATAAGTTTAGCATTTGTATTTTTACTAAAGCATCTGGATTTCTTCGTTGACTTTCAAATTAAATCGTTTTCTGAAAATATAGACACCTAAATATAAAAAAGGTGTGTCTAAAAGTGCAATTAGTACTTTAAATATAAAGCCACTAATTAGTAATCCGTAAAATTTATCCCAAGCAATTTCTCCAAATGAGCATAATAAAAACAGTACAGAAAATGTGTCCACAAACTGAGATAAAAAGGTCGAAAAATTGTTGCGTAGCCATAAGTGTTTTCCCTTGGTTAAGCGCTTCCAAAAATGATAAATCTGTATGTCTACTAATTGTGCTAAAAGGTAAGCCATCATGCTGGCAAAAACAGCAATAATGGTGTTGCCAAATACAGTTGTAAATAAACCATCATTAACTGGAGACCAGCTGGTGGCAGATACTGCATTTGCAGTATAGACAATTAAAAGTGAGAATATAGAAGCAAATATTCCAGCTATAACAATTTGATTAGCACGTTTTTTGCCATAAATTTCACTAATTAAATCTGTAATTAAAAAGGTAATTGGATAGGGTAAAATACCTACAGAAATTTCAAAAAGCTTAGCGCCAAATATTTCGATATTAAAGGGATACCAGTAAAAAAATTTCTGAAATATAAGATTAGATACCACTAAGGAGGTTATAAAAAGTGCACCAAGCAGTAAGTATATTTTTTGAGCCAGTAATTTGTCTTTTAACGTCATAAAAACTTATTAACAGATTTGATAAAGATAAGAACTAAGTGAATTTCTTTTAGTTATTTTGTCAAAGAACTTATTTAGCACAAAAAAGCTAAATAAATTCTAATAATTTATGACTGACCAAAAAACCGTATACATAGCATTAGGAAGTAATAAAGGCGATAAGTTTAAAAACTTACAAAACGCTATAGATGCTATATTTACGCAAATTGGTAACGTCATTGCTATTGCAAAAGTATACCAAAGCAAAGCTGTAGGTTTTGATGGTGACGACTTTTTAAACACATGTATTGCAGTTAAAACAACACTTAAACCTAAAAAAGTGTTGAGTAAATTATTGCAAATCGAAAAAAACTTAGGACGTACACCAAAGCAAACAGTAGGTTATGAGTCTAGAATAATAGATTTAGATATTATTTTTTATGATGAAGAACAGCTAGACGAAAAAAACTTGGTTATTCCACATCCCGAAGCGCATAAACGTCGCTTTGTGTTAGAGCCACTTCTGGCAATTGCTGCAAAAATTAAGCACCCAATTTTTAATAAAACTGTAGAAGTTTTGTTAGAAGAATGTAAAGACAAAAGTGTTTTAGAACCCATTAAGATTTGGCTAAAAAACCCAAGTAAACTATTTAATTTTTCTACCCATAATTATATTGCTATTGAAGGTAATATTGGAGCAGGAAAAACAAGTTTGGCAACACAAATTTCTCAAGATTTTAATGCCAAACTTGTGTTAGAGCGTTTTGCGGACAATCCGTTTTTACCAAAATTTTATAAAGAGCCACAACGTTATGCGTTTACTTTAGAGATGTCTTTTCTGGCGGATCGTTATCAGCAAATCACAGACGATTTAGGTCAACTAGATTTATTTAAAGACTTTATTGTTAGCGATTATGACGTGTTTAAATCGTTGATTTTTTCAAAAATCACGTTGCAACCAGACGAGTTTAAGTTGTACAGAAAGTTGTTTTATTTAATGTATAAAGACATTGCAAAACCCGATTTGTATGTCTATTTATATCAAAACACAAAGCGTTTGCAAGCAAATATAAAAAAACGCGGACGTAAGTATGAAAGCGAAATTGAAGACGATTATTTAGAAAAAATTAATACAGGATATTTAGACTTTTTGAAAAGTCAAACCGAGTTTAATGTCAAAATTATTGATATCTCTGACAGAGATTTTGTAAAAAATAGAGCTGACTATTTATGGCTTTTAAATCAAATATGTAATGAAGCCTAATATTATAAAATCTAAAAAAATATTAATTGTTGGTTTAAAAGATAATTTATCTTTTATGACCAATGCGCAAGGTACTGGTAATTTGGCTAGACAGTTTATGCCAAAGCGTAACCAGATTTTAAATCGTGTTGGGACAGAAAAATTTTCAATCCAAGTTTATGATGCATTTGATTTAAGTCAAATGACACCAAGCACAGTGTATGAAAAATGGGTTGGAGTAGAAGTGTCTAGTTTTAAAACTATTCCTGAAGGGTTAGAAACTTTAACGATAAAAGCTGGTAACTATGCAGTTTTTAATTATAAAGGAAAACCTGAAGGGTTTTTAGAAGCTTGGCAATATATACATACCAAGTGGTTGCCAAATTCAGAATACAAATTGGACAATAGACCACACTTTGAAAAGCTTCCGGATGATTATCATCCATCAAACCCTGAAGTAGAAGAGGAAATTTGGGTACCTATTAAATAATTGTTTTTTTGTTATAAAGCCTTCAACTTACTAAACAAATCCCAAACAACAACACCACAACTTACGCTAATATTAAGAGAATGTTTGGTTCCAAACTGAGGGATTTCTATAACAACATCACTTGCGTTTACCACGTCTTGTGCAACACCTTTAACTTCGTTACCAAAAACTAAAGCATATTTTTGATTGGTTACAATTTTAAAATCATCAAGCATTGTTGCGTTTTCGGCTTGTTCTATAGAACAAATAGTAACGTTTTCAGATTTTAGTTTTTCAACCAAATTAATAGTGTTTTCAAAATATTCCCAAGCAACAGTGTCTGTACTTCCTAAAGCAGTTTTATGGATATCTTTGTGTGGTGGTGTAGCAGTAATACCGCATAAATAAATTTTTTCAATTAAAAACGCATCACTAGTCCTAAAAACACTTCCAATGTTATTTAGACTTCTAATATTGTCCAAAACAATAATAATTGGTGTCTTTTTTGCAGTTTTAAAGTCGTCAATGCTAAGTCTATCTAGTTCGCTATTTTTTAGTTTTCTCATTAAATAGTTTTATTGTCATTCCTGCGAAAGCAGGAATCCACATCCTTAAAAAATTGTGAATAATTATCAATAACTTAAATCAATTTGGTTTCTGTAAAAATCAATATTTAGTTACATTGCAAACTTACTAAAAACGTATATCCTTTGGCAACAAAAAGTAAAAAAGTCACTCCGTTAATGAAGCAGTACAATGCTATTAAGGCAAAGTATCCTGACGCATTATTACTATTTAGAGTTGGAGATTTTTATGAAACCTTTGGTGAGGATGCTATAAAATCTGCAGGTATTTTAGGTATTACCTTAACTAAAAGAGGAGCAGGAAGTGAAAGCGAAATTGAGTTAGCTGGTTTTCCGCATCATTCTATAAACACCTATTTGCCAAAATTAGTAAAAGCAGGAGAGCGTGTTGCTATTTGCGATCAACTTGAAGATCCAAAACAGACTAAATCTATTGTAAAAAGAGGTGTTACAGAGTTAGTAACTCCAGGAGTTGCTTTAAATGATGAAGTGTTACAGTCAAAAACAAATAACTTTTTGTGTTCCGTTTATTTTGGAAAAGTACATATTGGGATTTCATTTTTAGATATTTCTACAGGTGAGTTTTTAACCTCTCAAGGAAATCAAGAATACATTGATAAATTACTTCAAAATTTTAACCCAAGCGAAGTTTTAGTAGCAAAACCAAAACGTAATACATTTACAGAATATTTCGGAGCCGATTTTCATACCTTTAATTTAGAAGATTGGGTCTACCAACCAGATTATGCTAACGAAACCTTATTAAAACATTTTGACACCAAGTCTTTAAAAGGGTTTGGGATAGAAGATTTAAATGAAGGTGTTATCGCATCTGGTTCTATACTTCATTATTTAGCCGAAACGCAACATAACAAATTAGAACATATTTCTTCCATTTCGCGTATAGCTGAAGACGATTATGTTTGGATGGACCGTTTTACCATCCGAAACTTAGAGCTATACAATTCGACCAATAACAATGCTATCACGTTATTAAATATTATTGATAAGACTATTTCTCCAATGGGAGGACGTCTTTTAAAGCGTTGGTTAGCATTGCCATTAAAGCAAATTGATCAAATCAAGCAACGTCATGAAGTCGTATCTTACTTAAAGACAGATGGTATTGTGTTGGATAAGATTCAGCATCATATAAAATTAATAGGAGATTTAGAGCGATTAATCTCTAAAACAGCGACTCAAAAGGTAAGCCCACGAGAGGTTATTCAACTTAAAAATTCTTTAGAAGCAATAATCCCTATTAAAGGATTAGCGTCTAACTGCGATAACGATTCATTAAAAGTAATTGGCGATAATTTACAAAGTTGTAATGTGCTTCGCGAAAAAATTAAAGAAACTTTAAACGAAGAAGCACCTGTAAATATATTAAAAGGAAGCTCAATAGCTGCCGGATTTTCTGCAGAATTAGATGAGCTTAGAGCATTGTCAACCTCAGGGAAAGACTATTTAGACAAAATGTTACATCGCGAAAGTGAGCGTACAGGAATTACGTCGCTTAAAATAGCTTCTAATAACGTTTTTGGGTATTATATTGAAGTAAGAAATACACATAAAGATAAAGTTCCGGAAGAATGGATTCGTAAACAAACTTTAGTAAACGCAGAACGATATATTACTGAAGAACTTAAAGAATACGAAGCTAAAATTTTAGGTGCTGAAGAGCGTATTATGGCAATCGAGCAAAAATTGTTTGCAGATTTAGTACTGTGGATGAACCAATATATAAAACCTGTACAGCAAAATGCGTATTTAATAGCTAAAATAGATTGCTTATGTGGTTTTGCGCAATTGGCTTCAGATAATAATTATGTGTATCCAACTTTGGATGACTCGTACGATTTAGACATTGTTGATGGACGTCATCCAGTAATTGAAAAGCAATTGCCAATTGGTGAGCCTTATATAGCAAACAATGTTTTTTTAGATAGAGAAACACAGCAAATAATAATGATTACTGGACCAAACATGTCTGGTAAGTCGGCTATTTTACGCCAAACAGCTTTAATCGTGCTGCTGGCTCAAATAGGCAGTTTTGTGCCTGCAAAAGAAGCTAGAATAGGTATGGTAGATAAAATATTTACACGTGTTGGCGCAAGTGATAACATATCGATGGGTGAATCTACTTTTATGGTAGAGATGAATGAAACTGCATCCATCTTAAATAATATATCAGACAGAAGTTTAGTATTGTTAGATGAAATAGGAAGAGGAACCAGTACGTATGACGGAATCTCTATTGCTTGGGCAATTAGTGAATATTTGCATGAGCATCCAGCAAAACCTAAAACGTTGTTTGCAACGCATTATCATGAGTTAAATGAAATGACAGAGACCTTTGAACGTATTAAAAACTTTAATGTCTCTGTAAAAGAATTGAAAGATAATGTCTTATTTCTGCGCAAGTTAGTTGAAGGAGGTAGCGAACATAGTTTTGGTATCCATGTAGCAAAAATGGCAGGAATGCCTCAACAAGTACTGCGTAGAGCCAATCAGATTTTGAAAAAATTAGAAAAAAGTCATTCAAGTGAAGAATTAACAGATAAAGTAAAATCTATACAAGATGACATGCAATTAAGCTTCTTTAATTTAGATGACCCCTTGCTAGAAAATATAAAAGAAGAGATTTTACATATCGATATTGACACGTTAACACCAGTTGAAGCCCTTATGAAGCTTAATGAAATTAAACGTATGTTAGTGAAAAAGAAGCAAGTATAAAATAATTTAATTATTTTTTAAAAAAGTCTTTGCAATTTACATAAATATCTTAAATTTGCATCCGCAATCATAGTGTTGCTCGTTCATTTAAAGACTGCGAAAGTAGCTCAGGGGTAGAGCATCACCTTGCCAAGGTGGGGGTCGCGAGTTCAAATCTCGTCTTTCGCTCTGAGATATTTTTATTAAAATATACCAAGATGCTGAAGTGGTGGAATTGGTAGACACGTTGGACTTAAAATCCAATGTCCATTAGGACGTACGGGTTCAAGTCCCGTCTTCAGTACTAAAAACCTTGTTAATCATTTGATTTTCAAGGTTTTTTTAATTTTATGCTGTCAAATTTACTGACAGTTAGATGTTTTTTAGTTTTTAACCAAGTTAGCGAAATGAAACAAGCAAAGATGTGAGCTAAGGAAAGTGTAACGACCTAGTGAGGATTTTGCATAGTTGAATTAGATAAGTTGGTTTTAATTACTTTACTTAAAACGCTTTTTTGGATTCTTCTTCGTTGCAAACACTCTATATACTTTAACTTGTTTTTTATCTATTTTGTATAATAATACAAATGGATATTTCTTTAGAGGACTTTGTCTAAACTCTTTGTAAACAATTTTAAATTGGAGTGGGTTTTCTTCTAAATAGATAATAATTCTCTTAATTTCGATTAAAAAATTATCAGATATGATTGTTGAGATATTACTATACCAATCAAAAGAATTTGCTATGTCAATTTTAGCATCTTCTTCAAAAAAAAACAATAAATTTAGGCATTATTGCGACCTCTTACATAATTTTCGACATCGGACCAGGAATGAAAAACAGATTTTCCTTCAGCTTCTTTTTTGGTAGCTTGATCTAATGCTTTTTTTTGCTGACTTGTAAGTTTATGGTCTTTAGATTCAAACCATTCTTCAGGAAGTAAATTAAGAAGTTTCATTTTCTTATTTACTGGTAGTTCCTTAAATGCTTGAGCCAATTGCTCTACTGTTAAATTTGGTAGTGTTGCCATAATACAAATATAATAATTTTTGCTTATGGATTATCAAAAGCAAGTTAGCGAAATGAAACAAGTAAAGATGTGAGCTAAGGAAGTGTAACGACTTAGTGAGGATTTTGCGAAGTTGAAAGAGATAAGCTTGGTTTTTTAGAGAAAAGGCAATAACAAGTGAAGTGTATTTTTTGCTTTTCTTGGCAGAAATGCACTTTTCTTGTGAGCGTTTCAAAAATGGGTTCTTGGAGTAAGCGAATAGAACTTTTTTTTGAAAATGAAAAACTATACTTCTAAACCTGTTCCTGCTATTTCATAAATAATGTTCCCTTTATCAATATCACTAATTGCTTAATCAATTATCTTTTTAAAAGAATTTTTTTTAGTTCTGGTATTCTAAGTAAATTGAAATTGCTTTTAGCATATTTGTTTTTTTATGATCTCTTATTTTGCATAATTCAAACTCAGATTCTGTTTTGTGGTAAGCATTAGGAAAAGTTGTGTGTTGATGTCCATCATATTCTATTAATAAATTATGCTTCTCAATATAAAAATCGAACATCAATAATGCCAATGTTATTGTTACTACAGTTTAAAAATGTTAATGCAGTAAAGTCTTCTATGCCAGTTAAATCTACGATGTATGGTCTATAGCAACAATGTTTCACGCTTTAGCACAAGGAATACTAAGTTTCTCAATATTTAAATATTAGGAATCGCAGAAGCAGGAAATAGGCCAGGAGCAGCTAAAGCTAATGCAGAATGGTTCTCAACTAAATAAAGGCGTTGGCTCAAGGTATATTTAATTCAGGTGCTGCATTAGGTGGTATTGTTGCCTATCCAATAATCGGATTACTTTCTATTTACTTTGAGTGGAAAGCAATATTTATAGTTGTAGGTATACTGGGTTTATTATGGTTAATACCTTGGTTATATATCGTAAAATCTGGACCTAAGACTCATCCTTGGTTATCAAATGATGAAAAAAAATACATTTTATCGGGACAACAAAATCAGGATCTTGATGAAGATAGTAATTATGATGATGGTTATAACCCTAGTAATGGTGAATTGTTAAAACGAAAGGAAAGTTGGGGTGTAATAATAGCTTCAGCAGCTATTGACCCTATTTGGTGGCTATTTATAGTATGGATACCAATATATTTATCTGAGGTATTTGGTATGAATGTAAAAGAAATTGCATTTTCAGTTTGGGTTCCTTACGTAGGAGCAATGATTGGTGCATGGTATGGTGGTTTACTAGCTCAAAAGAAGTTAAATTCTGGGTGGACTGTAGATATGACACGTAAGTATGTTATTACTTTAGGGTGTATAATAATGATTCCATGTTTTATTCTATTAAAATTCCCTGATGCACCACAAGTTTTAGGGATTTTTGGAGTTGAACAATCTGCTGCAATAACAATGGCTGATCCACAAGTTAAAAAGATAATGGATAATGATGCATTTAAAGATTTAAAAACGGATAAAGCTTTTATTGAAAATATTGCTGGAAAAAGCATTAATGAAATTAAATCTAATTCTGAATTTAAGAAAGCATATGAATCTGCTGTTTGGAAAACACCAAAAACAGATGCTACAAAAGTAGAGCGTTTATTGCCAAAATATGGACCACCTTCAGATTCTGGAATTGCTGCTCTAGCGTCTTTATCAGAAATTAATAAGGCTCGAAATACTGCAGCATTAATTGCAATTGTAATTATGGCTATATTATTATTTGGTTTTCAAACAGCAATTGGAAATGTTCAAACATTACCAAGTGACATGTATAGTGGTAAAATTGTAGGAACTCTATCAGGTTTTGCTGGTATGGCAGCAAAATTAGGAGCAGCTGGTTTAACAATTTTAGTTACATTTATTACTACAGGAGGTAATTATACTCCTGCATTTTTAATTGGTGGTGCATTAACAATAATAGCTTTACTTGCTGTTTGGATTTTATGCCCAAAAATTGAACCTTTAAAACCTATAAGTTAAAACAAAAATAAATTTAAATTAGAATATATTAAGATGAGTAAAAATAACGGAAAAGTAGCTGTTGTAACAGGAGCAACAGGAGGAATTGGATTTGAAGTAGCTAAAAGATTAGGTAAAGATGGATATACCGTAGTTTTAAATGGTATTCAAGATGATGAAGGAGCTAAAAGAGTAGAGCAACTTACTTCTGAAGGAATAACAGCTGAATATTATGGATTTGATGTTACTAATGAAGAAGCAGTAACTTCAAACATTACTAAAATTGGTGAAAAATACGGTAAAATAGATGTACTTGTAAATAATGCAGGTGGTTTAGGTGGACGTTCTAGATTTGAAGAAATGACTACTGACTTTTACAGATTTGTAATGGCATTAAACTTAGATTCAGTATTTTTTGCATCTAGAGCAGCAATCCCTTTCCTTAAAAAAGGAGAGCACCCTTCAATAATCAACTATACATCAAATGCAGGATGGACAGCTGGTGAACCTGGAGCAGGTATCTACGGAACATCAAAAGCTGGTGTACATGCAATAACAAGAGCTTTAGCTAAAGATTTAGCAGAATATGGTATTAGAGCTAATGCAGTATCACCAGGTACTATTGACACACCATTTCATGCACAAATAAAGGCAACAAAACCAGAGGTTTTTGCTTCTTGGGCTAATAATATTATGTTAGGAAGATTAGGTCAACCAGAAGATGTTGCTGGTGTAATTTCTTTCTTAGCAAGTAAAGATGCTTCATTTATTACAGCTGAAACTATCCAAATTGGTGGTGGTCAAGCTTTAGGTATTTAAGAGCATATTTCAATAAATATTAAAAGCCTTTCTTTTAAAAGAAAGGCTTTTTTTGTAAATTTAATTTAAAAGCTACCAACTATGAACCAGACAGTAACATTTGGAGAAGTATTAATGAGACTTTCCCCTTTAGGAAATAAAAAATTTATGCAATTAATCGTTTGGAGTTTTATTTTGGAGGCACTGAGGTTAATGTTGCTATTTCTATTGCAAATTTTGGCGGAAAAGTCAAGCATGTTTCATCAATTTCTGATGATTTTATAGGTGATACAGCAAAGTCTTATTTAAGAAAATTTGGTGTAAGCACATCAAGTATAGTGCGATCTAAACGTCCCTTAGGTGTTTATTTTCTTGAGGTTGGTGCAGTCATGCGTCCAAGCTCTATCTCGTATAATAGATCTCATTCAGCTTTTTCTGAAATACAACCAGAAATGGTTAATTGGCAAAAATCATTAAAAAAATGTACATGGTTCCATTGGACAGGTATTACGCCTGCTCTTTGTCAAGGAGGTTATCTTACATTAAAAGAAGGTTTGAAGTTAGCCCAAAAAAAAGGAATTGAAGTGTCTGTGGATCCAACTTACAGAAGTGGTTTATGGAAATATGGTGCACAACCTAAAGAAACACTTTCTGACTTATTACAATATTGTACTATCTTTATTGGAGGTATTAATGAAATGAATGAAATTTTAGGAACCGATTTTAAGTATTCAAACGAAGACTTTATTGAAGCTAGTCAACAAATAATTGAAAAATTTCCTTCAATAAAAAAAACATTTGATAAAATTAGAACGCTAATTAATGCGTCTTGGCATAAAATACGATCTAGAATGTGGAATGGTAGTGAATTTAGAGAAACTGAAGATTTAGACATTACTCATATTGTAGATAGGATTGGTACTGGTGATGCTTTTGCAGCTGGATTAATTTATGGTTTACAAAACTTTGACGACTATAAAGCGATGGAGTTTGGAGCTGCAGCTTCTGCGTTAAAGCATACATATGAAGGTGACGTTAATTTTTCAAATGTAGATGAAGTAATGAATATTTTAAAAGGAAATACTTCGGGACGATTTAACAGATAGTTAAATTATTTTGAAGACTGACGCTCAATTAATTCTGCCTTTAAAATAATTTTATTTAGCGATTGTTTTACTGTGTCCATTTTAACACGTTCTAAAAAAGTTTGTGCTGCTAATTTTCCTATTTGCTCACTATGCTGATTTATACTTGTTATAGTTGGTGTAACTAATGATGTAAACGGTTCATTACCAAAACCAACTAAGCAAATGTCTTTTGGGACATTTATATTGCTTTCATTTAAAACTTGTAGCGCACCCAAAGCAGCATTATCACTTGCAACGTAAACAGCATCTGGAGGGTTCTCTAAAGCTAATAGTTTTTTCATTTTTAATCTTCCATCTTCTAGTGTTAAACTACTTTCAATCAATAAATGATCATCATGTGGTAGGTTATGTTTATGTATAGCATCTATATAACCTCTAATTCTGTTATTAAAGATTCTAGTACGTCTATAACCTCCAATATGTGCAATACGTATGCAACCTTTAGATATTAAATGTTCAACAATCATATGACTACTTTCATAATCATCAATACCAATATAGTCTACATTTAAATCATTTTCTCCACGATCAAATAATATTAATGGAATACCTTTAGATTTTACTTTTTCAAAGTGAGATAAGTCTACAGTTTCATTAGCCATAGAGGCAATTATACCATCAACTTGAGTAAACAACAGTGTGTCAATATTGTTACATTCTTTTTTAAAAGACTCGTTTGATTGAGTAATAATAATACTATATCCTTCTTTATTTAAAACTTCTTCTATGTTTTGAATAACAGAAGAAAAGAAATTACTATTTGTTCTAGGTACAATAACACCCACTAAGTTGCTTTTTCCGCTACGTAAAGCACTGGCTAGATGGTTTGGTTGATAGTTAAGCTCTTTTGCAACACGTCTAACAGCTGCTTTTGTTTTATCGCTTATACGTGAATTATTATGAAGTGCTTTTGATACAGCAGCAGGTGAAATATTTAAAACATTTGCAATGTCTTTTATTGTTGTTCTTTTTTTATTCACCTAGTTTTTATATATTTGCTTAAACGTTTAAGCAAAAGTATCATTTATAATGATGAAATCAAAATAGTTATATTTTGGTTTCTTTTTTTAATAGATGGTTAAACGTTTAAGCAAACTATAACTAATTAAAAAAATACAATGAAAAAAGTAGTCACTTTTGGAGAAATCATGTTAAGATTAGCTCCACAACAATTTTTAAGATTTTCTCAAGCTTCAAGCTTTGATGTCATTTATGGAGGAGGAGAGTCTAACGTAGCAGTATCATTAGCAAACTATGGTGTACCTGTAGATTTTGTTACACGTTTACCTAAAAATGATATTGGTGCATGTGCAATGATGGAAATGCGTAAAAGAGGTGTAGGAGTAGATAATATTATTTATGGTGGAGACCGTTTAGGTATCTACTTTTTAGAAACTGGAGCAGTAAGTAGAGGGTCTAAAGTAGTATATGATAGAGCACATTCTGCAATTTCTGAAATCAAACCAGGAATGGTAGATTGGAAAGCAGTATTTAAAGACGTGGCATGGTTTCATTGGACAGGTATTACACCTGCAATTTCTCAAGGAGCAGCTGATGCATGTTTAGAAGCTGTTAAAGTTGCTAGTGAAATGGGTGTGACTATTTCTACAGATTTAAATTATAGAGCAAAACTTTGGACTTTTTGTGACGAAGCACATAGAGAAAAAATAATGACAGAAATAACATCATATTGTGATATTATTTTAGGTAATGAAGAAGATGCTGAAAAGCATTTTGGGATCCACCCAGAAGGTTTAGATGTACATAAGCATGGACATGATGTAAAAGCTGAAGCTTTCTTATCTGTTTGTAAGCAAATGATGGAAAAATTTCCAAGAGCTAAAAAGGTAATTACAACTTTAAGAGGATCAATTTCTGCATCTCATAATACTTGGGCTGGAGTTTTATATGATGGGAAGAAAATGTTTGAAACACGTCAATACCAAATTACGGATATTGTAGATAGAGTTGGTGGAGGAGATTCGTTTATGGGAGGATTAATTTACGGATTATTAAAGTATCCAGAAGACGATCAAAATGCATTAGACTTTGCTGTAGCAGCGTCATGTTTAAAGCATACAATTAAAGGAGATGCTAACTTAGTAACAGTAGCTGAAGTAGAAAAATTAATGGGTGGTGATGCATCTGGTAGAGTAGCAAGATAATATTATGGCAAATTATACAAGAATAGAAGTTGCAAATGTTATGAAACAAACAGGAATGGTTCCTTTGTTTTATAATTCAGATATAGAGATAAGTAAAAAAGTAATAAAAGCTACTTATGATGGTGGAGCACGTTTACTTGAGTTTACAGCAAGAGGAGATTTTGCTCATGAAGTTTTTGGCGAACTAAACAAATGGGTACTTAAAGAATTGCCAGGTATGATTATGGGAGTTGGTTCTGTAACAGATGCAGCCTCAGCTTCAAGATTTATGGCTTTAGGTGCCAACTTTATTGTTACTCCTGTATTAAGAGAAGATATTGCAATAGTATGTAATAGACGTAAAGTAGCTTGGTCACCTGGTTGTGGATCGTTAACAGAAATATGTAGAGCAGAAGAACTAGGTTGTGAAGTTGTAAAACTTTTCCCAGGTGGTATTTATGGTCCTGATTTTGTAAAAGCTATAAGAGGTCCTCAACCTTGGACAAGCGTTATGCCTACTGGTGGAGTGTCTCCAACTAGAGAAAATCTTGAAGGTTGGTTTAAAGCAGGTGTAACATGTGTAGGAATGGGATCTAAACTAATTGCAAAAAATGCAGAAGGTAATTATGATTTAGCAAAAATAAAATCTGACACAAAAAATGCTTTATCTATTATTTCTGAATTAAAAAATTAACTTTACAACTTTAGTAATACAATAAAAGACCTTTTGTAATTACAAAAGGTCTTTTTTTAATTAATAAAATATTGAAAAAAGCTATCCAATTTATGATTATTAGCGCATTAGCATTTGTTTTTTTAAATATAGGAGTTAAATATTTAGGAAAATTTAATGTCTATCAAATAGTTTTTTTTAGAGCATTAGGGTCTTTGTTTTTTACTTATCCTTATTTAATAAAAAATAAAATTTCCATAAAAGGTAATAAAGTAGGACTATTAGTGGCAAGAAGTATAGTTGGCTTAATTGCAATGACATTATTTTTTGCATCATTAAAATTATTACCAACTGGTACAGCAGTATCCATACGTTATACAGCGCCAATATTTGCAGCTGTTTTTGCTTTGGTAATTTTAAAAGAACGAATAAAACCTGTCCAATGGTTGTTTTTTATTGCAGCTTTTTGTGGTGTATTAATGCTAAAGGGTTTTGATACAAATATTAATAGTTTAGGGTTTTTGTATGTAATAATTTCAGCATTATTTACAGGTTTAGTATTTATACTTATTAGAAAAATAGGAGATCAAGATCACCCAATGGTTATTGTTAATTATTTTATGACAACATCATTAATTATTAGTGGAATTTTGAGCATAAACTATTGGATTAAACCAGAAGGTATAGAATGGTTATGGTTATTAAGTTTAGGTGTTTTTGGGTATTTTGGACAGATTTATATGACTAAAGCTTTACAGACTTCAGAAACCAGATTGGTAGCACCTTTAAAATATATTGAAGTCGTATTTACAATGATTGCAGGTGTGGTTTGGTTTACAGAAGATTATACTATAATCACCATTTTAGGAATGGTATTAATTATAACCAGTTTAGTACTTAATGTTTTAGTGGTGAAGAAAAATTAAGAGTTTAATCTTCTAAATATTTAATTACTTTATCAATTGCACCTTCGTTTTGTTTAACAAATTTAAAGTTGTTGTTTCCAATCGTTTTTCGGTAAGTATCATCCTTAATAAAACGGTTTAAAGTTATTGTTAACTCTTCGTTGTTTGTAACAGAAATAACACCTTTATTTGCAATCATATCAAAAGCTTCAGGAAATTTACTATAGTTTTTCCCAATTATAATTGGTACTCCAAACACAGCAGGCTCTAAAATATTATGCAATCCAGTGGTTCCCATTGCACCTCCAACATAAGCAATATCAGCATAGCTGTAAATTTTACTTAGCAATCCAATAGTATCAATAATTATAACCTCAAATTGGTTTAAATTTTGGTTTTCTTTTTCAGAAAACAAAATAGTTTTTTTAGTTAAACTTGATTTTAAATGATCTATTTGTTTGGGCTTTATGTTATGTGGTGCAATAATAAATTTAACAGGAATCTCTTCGTATTTGTTTATAAAATCCACTAAGATAGCATCGTCTTCTGGCCAAGAACTACCAACAACTACAGATAATGTATTGTCTTTAAATTCATTTATAAAATCTAAAGTATTATCTGTTTTTAACTGGTTTAAAACACGATCAAATCTTGTGTCGCCAGAAACTGTTACATTAGTGTAACCAATGGTTTTAAGTAATGTTTTTGAAGCTTCGTTTTGTGTAAAAATATGATCAAAAGCAAATAATGCCTTTTTAGTTTGGCTTCCATACCATTTAAAAAAAGATTGGTCTAATCTAAACGCAGCCGAAATTAATATAGCTTTCAAACCTTTAGCTTTAACTTCATTTAAATAATTTGGCCAAATTTCATATTTAACAAAAACAGTAAGCTCTGGATTTAAAAGATTTATAAATCGTTTCGCATTTTCTTTAGTGTCTAAAGGTAGATAAACAACAACATCTGCAAATGGTGCATTTTTTCTGATTTCATAACCAGAAGGAGAAAAAAAAGAGAGCACAATTTTATGCTTAGGATATGCAGTTCTTAATTGGTTAAAAATAGGTAAACCTTGCTCATATTCGCCTAAAGATGCACAATGAAACCATAACGTTTTATCCGTTTTTAAGATAGTGTTATTTAGTTTGTCAAATGTTTCATTACGACCTAAAACACCAAGTTTAAGCTTGCTATTAAACAAGCTTAAAACGTTTAAACTCCATGACGCTAAATGTATAGCGATGTTATAAATTAGTTTCACTAAATCTGTTTTTGCTAAAATAAACAATTCATTGGTTAGCGTTTGGTAATTTTGTAAATTTGATAAATATAATCTTAACAGATTTTCTTAAATCTAGAAATCACACCTAATTGTAGATGAAAAAAATTCAAATGGTTGATCTTAAAGGTCAATATGCAGCAATAAAAGAAACAGTAGATACTACTATACAAGAAATTATTGATAACGCAAGTTTTGTAAATGGACCAAAAGTCCATGAGTTTCAAAAAAATCTGGAAGATTATTTAGGCGTAAAACATGTTATACCATGTGCCAATGGTACAGATGCTTTGCAAATAGCAATGATGGGATTAGGTTTAGAGCAAGGAGACGAGGTGATTACAGCAGATTTTACCTTTGCTGCAACTGTAGAGGTTATTGCATTATTAAAACTAACACCAGTATTGGTAGATGTTAATCCAGACGATTTTAATATAGATATAGAAGCACTTAAAAAAGCCATAACACCAAAAACAAAAGCAATCGTTCCAGTTCATTTGTTTGGGCAATGTGCCAATATGGAAGCTATTATGGAGATAGCTAAAGAGCATAATTTATATGTTATAGAAGACAATGCGCAAGGTATTGGAGCAACTTACACATATAGTGATGGTAAAAAAGCCAAGTCTGGAACTATAGGTCATGTAGCATCAACTTCCTTTTTTCCATCTAAAAATTTAGGATGCTATGGAGATGGAGGAGCAATTTTTACCAACGATGACGATTTAGCACATATCATAAGAGGAATCGTAAATCACGGAATGTACAAACGTTACCATCATGATGTAGTTGGTGTAAACTCGCGTTTAGATTCTATTCAAGCAGCAGTATTAAATGCTAAATTACCTTTGTTAGATAGTTACAATAAAGCAAGACGTGAAGCAGCAAGAAAATATAACGAAGCATTTAAAGGTGTCCAAAAAATAACAATACCAAAAACAATAAATGGTTGCGAAGGTGTTTGTGATACATGTGACTGTCACGTGTTTCATCAATATACATTAAAGGTTAAAAATGTGGATAGAGACGCATTAGCAAAGCACCTAAACGATAACGGAATCCCATGTGGAGTTTATTACCCAATCCCATTACACGCTCAAAAAGCATATAAAGATGCACGCTACAACGAAGCAGATTTTACAATTACAAATCAACTAGTTAAAGAAGTGATTTCTTTACCAATGCATACAGAGTTGGATGACCAGCAAATCAATTTTATAACAAAAACAGTAAAAGAATTTATAGCAAATAATTAGTGCGTTACCACAAGGGTCGCGCTTTCCGCTTAAATCTTTTTTTGCCATATATGGCAGCAAAAAAAGGATAACGCTTCAATCCCTAACGCAAATAAAAACAATCGATGAAAATATTAGTCACAGGAGGATTAGGTTTTATAGGGTCACATACAGTTGTCGAGCTTCAAAACAAAGGATATGAAGTAGTAATCATTGATGATTTATCAAATTCTTCAATAGATGTATTAGATGGTATAGTATCAATAACTGGTAAAACACCTGTTTTTGAAAAGCTAGATTTAAAAAATAAACCAGATATTCAAGCTTTTTTTAAAAAGCATCAAGATATAAAAGGGGTTATACATTTTGCAGCAAGTAAAGCAGTTGGGGAGAGTGTAAGTAACCCATTAAAATATTACGAAAACAATATTGGGACCTTGGTATATATTCTGCAAGAATTAACAAAATTAGATGTTTCTAATTTTATTTTTAGCTCTTCTTGTACAGTTTATGGACAAGCAGATAAAATGCCAATATCAGAATCTGCACCAGTAAAACAAGCAGAATCACCTTACGGAAACACAAAAAAAATAGGAGAAGATATTATTAAAGATATCTGTAAGGTTAATCCAAAAGTAAACAGTATTGCTCTGCGTTATTTTAACCCAATTGGTGCACATCCATCTTCAAACATTGGAGAGTTGCCAATTGGTGTACCTCAAAACCTGATACCATATATTATGCAAACAGGAGCAGGAATAAGAGAGCAGTTATCAGTGTATGGAGACGATTATCCAACAGAAGATGGAACATGTATTAGAGACTATATTCATGTTGTAGATTTAGCCAAAGCACATGTTATAGCTTTGCAACGTTTACTAGACAATAAAAACAAAGACAACTTTGAAGTTTTTAATTTAGGGACAGGTAAAGGAAGTTCTGTGCTAGAAGTTATAAAAGCGTTTGAAAAAGTATCTAATAAAAAACTAAACTATAAAATCGTTGGCAGACGTCCAGGAGATATAATTTCGGCATACGCAGAAACAACAAAAGCTAATACAGATTTAGGTTGGAAAGCAGAGTCATCTCTTGAAGACGCCATGTTATCTGCTTGGAATTGGCAACAAAAATTACAGTAAAATTAAAACATAAAAAAAGCCTCGATTTTATCGAGGCTTTTTTATATAAGTTAAAAAGTTTATGCTTTTTTAGTTTTGAAACTACCAACAATTAAGCAACCCATTCCAACCATAACAGAGACATCTGCTAAGTTGAAAATTCCTGTTCTAAACATACCACCTAAATCTATGTGTAAAAAATCGGTTACAGAACCATAAACAACCCTGTCATATACATTTGCAACTCCACCACCAATTATACAACAAAACCCAACTAAGGTCATTGTATTCATAGTTTTGTCAATTATTATATGTCTTAAAACTAAAGCTAAAACAATAATAGGTAAAACTAATAATAGTAAAATACGTAACGTAGGACTAAAGTCGCTTCCCATACCTAAAAAGGCACCTTTGTTCTCTACATTATGAAGTGTAAAATACTGACCAAAAATTTCGGTTTCTGTACCAGCAATAACATCAGCTCTAACAATAAATTTAGAGACTTGATCCAATATAATGTTAAGTAAAATTAATCCAGTAATTAATATGTTTCTACTACTCATCACCTTTAGTTTCAAAGGTTGCAGATGCTGTTTGAGCTTCTCTATCTATTTTTCTAACTAAACCTTGTAATACTTTTCCTGGACCAACTTCAGTAAATAAAGTGGCTCCATCTTTAATCATTTGTTGTACAGATTGTGTCCAACGTACAGGAGCAGTTAATTGAGATATTAAATTCGCTTTTATCTCGTCTTCATCAGTAATTGCTGTTGCAGTTACGTTTTGATAAATTGGGCAATTAGGTTTGCTAAATGTTGTGTTTTCAATAGCTGCTGCAAGTTCTTCTCTAGCTGGTTCCATCATTGGCGAGTGGAATGCTCCTCCAACTGGAAGTATTAATGCACGTCGTGCTCCAGCGTCTTTCATAGCTTCGCATGCACGCTCAATAGCATCAACCTCTCCAGAAATTACTAATTGTCCAGGACAATTATAATTTGCGGCTACAACAACACCCTCTATTTTATTACAAATGTCTTCTACAACTTGGTCTTCTAAACCTAATACTGCAGCCATAGTACTTGGTTGTAATTCGCAAGCTTTTTGCATGGCTTGTGCACGTTGAGATACTAATTTTAATCCATCCTCAAAGCTTAATGCTCCAGCAGTTACTAAAGCCGAAAATTCTCCTAAACTATGTCCTGCAACCATTTCTGGTTTAAAACTATCACCTAAAGTCTTTGCTAAAATTACTGAGTGTAAAAAGATAGCAGGTTGTGTTACTTTAGTTTCTTTTAACTGCTCAGCAGTACCTTCAAACATAATGTCTGTGATGTTGAAACCTAAAATTTCATTGGCATCTTCAAATAAATGTTGTGCTTCTGGTGAGTTTTCGTATAAGTCTAAACCCATTCCTGAGAACTTAGCACCTTGACCTGGAAATATATATGCTTTCATTGATTTTTTATTTAAGTGGCAAAAATAAGGATATTTTTTTTAGTTATAATTAGTCTGTATTCTTGACTTTATTTTCTTAAATATTCCCTGTTGCAGCTTCTGCACAACGTTCTCCATCCATTGCAGCACTAATAATTCCTCCAGCATAACCACCACCTTCTCCACAAGGGTATAAATTTGTAATTTCTGGATGTGCTAAAGTATCTGTTCTTGGTATGCTAACAGGAGATGACGTGCGTGATTCTACACCAATAATATTAGCTTCTTCGGTATAATAACCTTTCATTTTATCTCCAAAAGCTTTAAAGCCTTTACGTAAAGAAGCACCAATTAATTTAGGAAACAAACTATGTAAAGGAGCACTTTTTAAACCAGGTTGGTAAGACGTTTCGTTTAAGCTATTGGATAAGTGTCCTTCTACAAAATCTGTCATACGTTGTGCTGGTGCAACTTGACTACGTCCTCCAGCTGTAAAGGCTAGTTTTTCTAAATCTTTTTGAAACTGTAAAGCTTTTAAAGCTCCAAAATGTTCGTATTTTTTAAGATCGCGATCTGCATTAATCTCGACTACTATCCCAGAGTTTGCAAATTTGTTGTTACGTCTAGAAGGAGACATTCCGTTTACTACAACTTCTCCATTAGCAGTTGCAGCTGGTACAATAAATCCACCTGGACACATACAAAAACTATATACACCACGTCCATTAACTTGCTTTACTAAACTGTACGACGCAGCAGGTAAAATTTCTGGTCTTGGACCTTGACAATGGTATTGAATAGAATCTATGATATGTTGTGGATGTTCTGCTCTAACTCCCATTGCAAAGGATTTAGCTTTAATTGCAATATTTTTATTGTGTAATAAATTAAAAATATCTCTTGCAGAATGACCTGTTGCAAGTATAACTTTATCTGTTGCTAGTTCGTCTCCATTTTGAAGTTGTATAGCTTTAATAGTATTGTTTTGTATTGTAAAATCCGTTACACGAGTATTAAAATGAACTTCTCCACCATATTTTATAATATTCTCTCTAATATTCTGAACCACTTTTGGTAGCTTATTGGTCCCAATGTGTGGATGCGCATCGACCAGAATTTGGTCTGTTGCGCCATGAAATACAAGATTTTCGAAAATACGTCTAACATCACCACGTTTTAAACTACGTGTATATAATTTACCATCACTATAGGTTCCTGCTCCACCTTCTCCAAAGCAATAGTTAGAATCTTCGTTTACAAAATGATCTTGATTTATGGCTTTTAAATCGCGACGTCTGTCTTTTACATTGGCACCACGTTCTAAAACTATAGGTTTAAAACCTAACTCAATACAACGTAGAGCTGCCCACATTCCTGCTGGTCCAAAACCTATAATATGGATGGGTTTTGCTTTAGATACGTCTTGATAATTAAAGGTGTAATCTGAGGTTTCTGGAACAGGTTCGTTTATAAAAACCGAAACTTTATAGTTGAAAATTATTTTAGGTTTTCTGGCATCAATAGACTTACGTAAGACTTTTATACTAGAAATTGTATCACGAGAAATGGATAGCCATTCTGCAGATTTTTTTAATAAAATATCTGGAATTTCTTCTTCTTTTAAAGAAACACGAAGTTGGATGTCTTTTACCATGTTAATGAATTGTGAAAGGTCTATATATTAAACCTATACTAAGCTCTGTGGCTCCTAAGTTTTGAAGTTCATCTAAAAATCTTGAATAACTTAAATCTATTTTTAAGTCCAAGTCGAAATCTTTAATCCATAAAAATTTTATTGTTGAGCCAATACCTAAACCAATACTATTAAAGCTTTTATAGTCAAATCCTGATTCATTGTTTGGATTTAAGACTCTACTGTTGTAAGATGTATAAATCCCTTTCAAATAAGCTGTCGTTGGGTTTTCTTTTTTAGATAAACTATAATTATGTTTGATATATTTTAATTCTAAGTAACTAGCTGGAAAATCTAATTTATAGTCTTCATAATCTACAGTTTTATTAAAATTAGAAAGCCCAAATGAAAACTCAATATTTCTTGATAATAAGAAATTCATATATATCTTTCGTACTCCAATTATTGTACTAAATAAATCAGGGTCTTCTTTTGATTTATTGTCTTGAATAAGTACAAAACTATTATCTACATTTACACTAAAAGGTAAAAAAGTTTTTTTTGAATGTGTAATTTTATTTTCTTGGCTGATATAGTCTAATTTATCTTTTGAATAAACATAATAATCTTTAGAAAATTCATTTTCAAAATTTGAATTTAATACTAGTAAAGAATTTATTAATCTAGGGGAATTGATTATTTTTACTATTGAAGTGTCATTTTTTTTGAAAACTTTATTCTTAAGTTTTTCTTCTGAAATAATTATGTCATTTTCATTTATTGAGTCTTTATTTATTCTAAATATACCAGACATTTTGGTTTTAATTCCTTTTTTGAATTTAAAGATAGTTAAGAAGTTATTGGATTGAACAATATTTGATGAGAACTCAATCTTTTTAGGTTTAGGTTTGGTCTTTATATTTAGAATAATTTCGTTTGATTTTGTAATACCATCATGTACGCTGAACCCTAACTTATATTCATTTATTTCATCTAAATTTATTGTTTGCTTAACCGCATTTTTAATTAAATTTAATTTTTTTGTAGTTTGTATTTTTTGAAATGGAGGTGTAACATTCCTCCAAATATACCTTAAATTTTCAGTTTCAAAATCTCCAGATGTAGAGCCATCAATTTCGAAATCAGTGTTAATGGGTATAGTAATTGAGTCAACAGGTTTTAATTTTTCACCCAAAAAGTATAACTCTGCAATTGGTGGGCTATTAGAATCACTAAATAATTTTTGAATAGAATTTTTTAAAATTTGCTTATAATTTGAATCTTTAGGGTTTATAAAAACATCTTCTGTGATTATCAATTCTTTTATAGGTTGAGAATTAACAAAATCGTTATTAGTTTTACGAGTTTTAGAAAGTTGAAATTGGAATTCAACTAACTCAACTAAAGTTATTGTTTTGACTCTTAGAAAGTATTCATATTCGATTATACTTTGTTTTATATTCTCTCTTAATTTTTTATCTTCTTCGGTATATTCACTTTTATTTTTATCTAAAGCGGTTGAGTAAGATTCTAATAGGTCTTGAACTTTATCATTAAAATTATTTTCAGAGAATAATCTGTTTAAAACATTTACACTTTTAAAAAGTTTTTTCTCATTGTTGTTTTTTAATTCTTTTAATGTACTTTCAATAAATAATTGCAGATAGCCTTCACCTTCATAATAAGTCATTATTGAGCTTTCTTCTATCTTGTTTTGAGAAAAACAAAAAGAACTTAATAATACTAGTAAGAGAAATATGTTTTTTTTCATATACAATCTAAAATGGCGTTTTCAAATTGCTGCATATTGAGTTTAACAATTTGATTTATCTTATCGTTGATTATTTTGTTTATTTTAGATTTAGTATTGATGGGTATTTCATCAATTATTAAGTCATTAAATTCATGACATATGTTATCATTAAAATATAAAATAACATAACCACCTCGATATTGATAGTTATTAGAGTTTTCGTTATACCTCCTTAAGTTATTACTATGCGATAATTTAAAAGTGTTTTTGGCATCTACATTTATTTTTACAAGTTTTTTCTTCCTTATTTGAGTTAATAATTCTGAACTCCCTAAAAAATAATATCCACTTACATCTTTCTCAACTTTATTTAAAGTTGTATTGTTATTATTTTGTGTACCAATTATAATCCCATTATTGGTTTGAGCTTCTTGTTTATTGATGGTCACATTATTTTCTTCAGCTTCAGAGCCATCAAAAATAACTTCTTTAGTTTCCTTTACTGGCTCGTTACTTTCACAAGAATTATTGATTAAAGCTACAGATATCAAAGAAAAAGCTGAGATAAGTGCTAGATAGATTGCATTTTTTCTATTTAAATAACCTTCTTTTTTCATTATTAAATATTTTATTTTCTCTCATAAGTCAAAAAAGAAAACTCAAACTCATGATTATCATCTATTTTATTAAAGATGTTAGACGTTTCTTTCCAAATAGAAGAGTCTACTTCTGGGAAAAATGTATCTGCATCAAAAGTAGCATGTACACGTGTTAATTCTATTTTTGAAGCATAAGGCATTGCTAATTTATATATTTCTCCACCACCAATTATAAATGGTTGCGTGTCTTTATTACTAACAGAGATAGCTTCTTCTAAACTATTTACAACTATAACACCTTCTGGAGCTTTGTAATGGGCTTGTCTAGAAATTACAACATGTGTACGGTTTGGTAAAGGCTTTGGGAAGCTCTCAAAAGTCTTGCGACCCATAATTATATGATGACCAGAAGTTAAGGCTTTAAAGCGTTTTAAGTCGTCACGTAAATGCCAAATAAGATCATTGTTTTTTCCAATCTCGTTGTTTTCTCCAGCTGCAACAATCATGGTTAGATTGTTTACAATTTTACTTGTTTTTGCTTGAAAGACTTCGCTTTCTGCAATATTAAGATCTTCTTTTTCTATTTTATGCTTTAGTTTTTCAATGCGTACTTGTTGCTTATTGACCAATTTCTCTAATTGCTGTTCCTCCCAATCTTTACCCATAAATTTTGTGGTAACAAATACTGTAAACACATGATATAAAAAGAAAAACAGCCATCCCATAATGGCAAATACAAACCAATTGATGCCAAAAAACTTGGTGTCTTTACCTATACCTAAAATAGTATTTGCTATTATTAAAAGTACAGCACCAATTAAGAATACTACAAAGTGAGCATACAAGCGTTTTTTTTGTTTTATTCTGCGTTGTGCATTTTTTATAAGCTCTAACTGCTCTTTATCTATTTGAGGTACTTCTTTTTTCTTTAATCCAAACATATTTATAATTTGATATATGTAAAGTTACTATTATTTTATAAGATTTTTGTTTTTGATTTTTTTAACGAAAACGATATAATTTGATTTTCAGATGTTTAGCTTTTTTATTTGTGTTATTAATAATGATAATTTAAAGGTTTGTTTTTAACAAAAACAATATTTTTAACCTTTAATTTTATTAATCTCATAAAAGTTTAAAATTAGTTATTTTTTATATTGATGAGTGAAAAAATCTTGTCTAATTTTGAATTATTAAATTACTAATATTATGGCAATTAAGAAACAATTTTTAAAAAGTAAACCAGTTTGTAAAGTGACTTTTACTGTACCTGCACAAGATGCAAAAAAAGTAGCAGTTGCAGGAAATTGGAATAACTGGAATACTAAAGCAGAACCATTAAAAAAATTAAAAAACGGAACCTTTAAAGGAACTGTTAATCTTGAAGCTGGTCAAGCTTATGAGTTTAAATATGTAGTTGATGGCGAGTGGCAAAATGAAGCAGAAGCTGATGCTTATGCTTGGAGCGACTATGCTGCAACAGACAATAGCGTAATTAATTTATAAATTAAAAAAGGAGCATTTTAAAATGCTCCTTTTTTATGTGGTTATTCTTCTAAAGCTTTAAGTCTCTTTTTTTGAGCTTTCTTCCACGCTTTTTCTTTTTTCTTCTTTTGTTTTTCTAAAGCCTTTTTTTCTTTTTTAGTTAAAGGTTTTTTTGGGGTAAGTTGTTCTGGTGTTGAGTTATCTTCGACAATAAATGTTATTGGTAGTGCAAAATTAACCTTAACAGGTTTCCCTCTTTGTATTCCAGAGGCATGCATTTTTGGAATTAAATTAATAACTCTTTTAGCTTCTTCTTGTAATTTAGGGTGTGGTGCTCTAGTTTTAATGTTTATAATGTTTCCATCTTTGTCAATTGTAAACATTGCTATTATCCTTACACGACCAGCATCTAAGCCTAAATCATTTGCAAGGTCTGTATTAAATTTTTTTGCAACATGTTTTGAAACAGAATTACTAAAACAATTTTTTAAATCTTTATTAGTTTTAAATTTTTGACAACCTTCATAAACTGGTACTTTTTCGATTATTGAGAAAGGTACAATTGGGTCTTCTTCAAGTTCTTCAACTTCTTCAACAATTATATCGTCATTGGTTTGACTAAAAGATAATTGTGCAAATAGAATAACTATAGCAAATAATAATGTTTTTTTCATTTTAATGTCTTTGTTTGCGTTTAAGTCTTTTACGCTCTCTTTTTTGAGCTGCAGTTTCTTCTATGCTAAAGGTTATGGGTAGGCTATAAGGTACAGTAGCTGGTTTGCCACGTTGCATTCCTGGAGCATCAAGATCAGGAATTAAAGAAATGACTCTAATGGCTTCTTTTTCAAGTGCTGGATGAGGTGCTCTAGCTTTTATACTGGTTACTTTTCCTTCTTTATTAATTTTAAAAAAGACATATATTTTTTTTATTCCTGGACTTAAATCTAGACTACTAGCTAGATTTCCATTAAAATGACTACTAACATGCTTTGAAACTTTAGCACTCATACATTTTTTTGCAATTTCATTACTTAAAATTGCAGGACACCCTTTATATCTTGGTACATTTTCTATTATTGAATAAGGGACTTCTTCTGGTTGGTAGTCTTTAATAGATACTAAGGTGTTGTTTTTTCTATCGACTTGAAAACCAAACATCGAGTTTTTATAATCTGCAACTCCATTATTATATTGGTCTAAAACTGGACCGACTTTTGGGAATTTAGTGATTAAATAATCTAGTTGATTTTTAGTGCTATCTGCAGAGCTTGAAAACCCAGAATGTTTTTTGATGATTGCACCTTTTTCGTCAAAATACAATCGACTATAAATCTTAATAGTATCTTTTTTAGAGTATTTAATAATTTTTTGAGTGATTTCTTTTGTTAAAGAAGAGTCAATAAATTGAAGCAAATTTGTCTCGTAACATTTTGCTAGGTCTTCTGCGTTTTCACAACCAGGAAACACAACATGTTCTCTATTATAAGTTGCTTTTTTTTGACCATAACTAAAACTAGTAACTAAAAATAATAGTGTTAATATGTATTTCATTTGATAAGAATTAAACTGCAACTGCACCTTTAATATGTGGATGTGGATTATAGTTTTCTAATGTAAAATCTTCGAATTTAAAATCGAAAATGTCCTTTACATTAGGATTGATTTTCATTGTTGGTAAAGGTCTTGGTTCTCTAGATAATTGTAATTCTAATTGCTCAATATGATTACTATAAATATGAGCGTCTCCAAAAGTGTGAATAAAATCACCAGCCTCGTAACCACATACTTGTGCCATCATCATAGTAAATAATGCATAAGAGGCTATATTAAATGGTACACCTAAAAAGGTGTCTGCACTACGTTGGTATAGTTGACACGATAATTTACCATCTGCTACATAAAACTGAAAAAAGGCATGACAAGGTGGTAATGCTGCTTTACCATTAGCTACATTCTCACTAAAGCTTTTAGAATTATCAGGTAATACTGATGGGTTCCAAGCAGATACTAACATACGTCTACTATCTGGATTGTTTTTTAAGCTGTGGATGACATCTTTAATTTGGTCTATCTCATCGCTATTCCAATTTCTCCATTGGTGTCCATAAACTGGTCCTAAATCCCCATTTTCATCAGCCCAACTATTCCATATTTTTACTCCATTTTCTGTTAGGTAGTCAATATTTGTATCTCCTTTTAAAAACCAAAGTAGTTCGTAAATAATGGATTTTAAATGTAGTTTTTTAGTAGTAACCATCGGGAAACCTTCACTTAAATCAAAACGCATTTGGTAACCAAAAACGCTTTTGGTTCCTGTTCCAGTTCTGTCTTGTTTAGTGTTTCCTTGTTCTAATATGTGTTTAACTAGATCGTGATATTGCTTCATAATATTTCCTGCGTAGGCAGGAATCTTTTAATTAATAATGACTTTTTTGCGAATAAAATAAATAAATCCACAACAACGAATTTAAAAAGAAAGCTCTAAAACGTAATGTTTTAGAGCTTTAAATATATTAAAAGTTATTAACTATCAAAGTATAAGATTTCCTGTCTTCACAGGAATTTGATTACCCAATAATCATTCCTGCAATTGTTGCAGAGATTAATGACGCAATTGTACCTCCAAGTAATGCTTTCATCCCGAATTTAGATAACGTTTTACGTTGTCCTGGAGCTAAAGATCCAATACCTCCAATTTGAATACCTATAGATGCAAAGTTGGCAAAACCACATAACATATAAGTTGCCATGATTATTGATTTTTCGTAAGTTAAATGCGTTGCATTAGCTACATTTTTAAGGTCTGCTAATTGAATATATCCAACAAACTCACTTGCAGCTAATTTAATCCCTAATAATTGTCCCATTAACGCCATATCTGCTTGCGCAACACCTATTAACCACATTAAAGGAGCAAAAATATAACCTAATATTAACTCTAATGACAATGTAGTATAGCTTGTATTTAAAGCAATCCAATCGTTTAAATTAGTAACATCTCCAACCCATCCTAAAATTCCGTTTAGCATTGCAATAAAAGCAACAAATACTAAAAGCATTGCACCAACATTAACTGCTAGTTTTAATCCTTCTGTTGTACCATTTGCTATAGCGTCTAGAATATTTGACCCAATTTTGTCTTGTGATACTGCTACATCTGTATTTACTTCTTCTGTTTGTGGATATAATATTTTTGAAATTACAATTGCACCAGGAGCTGCCATTACAGAAGCTGCTAAAAGGTGTTTTGCATAAAACAATCTTAAAGCTTCGTCTTCTCCTCCTAAAAACCCAATGTAAGCTGCTAATACTGCTCCAGCTACTGTTGCCATACCACCAATCATGACTAAAAGCATTTCTGATTTTGTCATTTTTTCTAAATAAGCTTTTATTAAAAGTGGCGCTTCAGTTTGTCCTAAAAAGATGTTTCCCGCAACACTTAAACTTTCTGCTCCTGATATTTTTAATGCTTTAGTTAGTAACCAAGCCATAGCTTTTACTATTTTTTGGATAATCCCTAAATAGAATAATAGCGAAGTTAAAGCAGAAAAGAAAATAATAGTTGGTAATACTTGAAAGGCGAAAATAAATCCAAACGTATCCATGTCTACAACTAATCCTTCAAATAAAAATTTACTTCCAGCTCTTGTAAAATCAAGAACACTAATAAATAAACTTCCAACAAACTCGAATGCAACTTTTATAAATTCAACTTTTAAAACACCAATTGCTATGATTAGCTGAAAAATTAATCCAATAACAACAATTTTCCAATCAATAGCTTTGCGATTACTACTAAATAAAAATGAAATAAAGATTAATGCAACCATACCTAAAACACCTCTCCAAAGACTACTTATAGAAAACCCTTGACTTGGAATGATTTTGTTAGCTTCAGAAACCGCTACTTGGTCTGCTGTTTTTTCTTTAATTTTAAATGAATACACAGATTGTTTTTCCTTGAAAACTAAAGTAGAATCTGTTAATGTTTCAATTTTTAAGCGTTTTGTTACATCTGATGGATTATCATAATAAAAAACTAAAACGTTATTTTGAAATATATAATCTCCAGATTGATTATTATGAGAAAAGGATCCTTTATTAAAAGATAAAACATCTTTTTGATTTAGGTTTAATCTTGTTGAATCAGACTGTGTTTGACTTGCTTCTAATTGCCATTCTTTTTCAATGTTTTGAGCAAAACCAGAAGTTAAACTCATTAAAATAGCAATAATAGCAAGTGTGTAGTTTTTCATTGTTCTGGGATTAACGTTTAGAAATTTCGTCTCTAATTTTTGCTGCTTTTTCATAATCTTCATTAGTAACAGCTTCGTCTAAAAGGTTATGTAATTCTTCTATAGTATTAGATTTATAACCTTCATCTGTAGTTTCTAACTCAAACTCTTCGTTAATAATATCGTCTACTAATATATTATCTGGATCATTCTCTAATGTTGGATCTACCTTAAGATAGATTCCCGCTTTGTCTAAAATGTTTTTATAAGTAAATATTGGAGCTTGAAAACGTAATGCTAAAGCAATTGCATCACTAGTTCTAGCATCAATAATTTCTTCAATTTTATCGCGTTCGCAAATTAATGATGAGTAAAACACACCATCAACTAACTTATGAATGATAACTTGTTTGACAACAATATCAAATCGATCAGCAAAATTTTTGAATAAATCGTGGGTTAAAGGTCGTGGTGGTCTTATTTCTTTTTCTAAAGCAATAGCAATAGATTGTGCTTCAAAAGCACCAATGACTATAGGTAGTTTACGGTCACCATCCACTTCGTTTAAAATAAGTGCATAAGCACCATTTTGTGTTTGGCTGTAGGATATACCTTTAATATTTAATCGGACTAAACTCATAGTATTTAAAAAACAAAGAACTGCTTAAATTAGGACTTTACCAAACTACACTAGGCAGTTTTTGTACATAATTTAAACAGTCCTTTGTTAATAGAACTTAAATTTATAAAAAATTATGCGTTTGCTGCTTTAAACGCTTTTAATTTTTCTATTAATTGTGGGATAACTTCAAAAGCATCTCCAACAACACCATAATCTGCTGCTTTAAAGAAAGGCGCTTCTGGATCTGTATTAACTACAACTTTTATTTTAGAGGCATTAATACCAGCTAAATGTTGTATTGCTCCAGAAATACCTATTGCAATATATAAGTTAGATGCTACAGGTTTTCCTGTTTGTCCAACGTGTTCGTCATGTGGTCTCCAACCTAAGTCAGATACTGGTTTAGAACATGCTGTAGCTGCACCTAAAACATCTGCTAACTCTTCAATCATTCCCCAATTTTCAGGACCTTTTAATCCACGTCCTGCAGATACAACTATTTCTGCATCTGCAATAGTAACTTTATCTGTTGCTTTATCAACAGATTGTACAGTAACGCCATTTTCTGGTAGGTTAGGAGAGAAGTCTTCTGCAGTAGCACTTCCACTAGCTTCTACTAATCCAAATGAGTTATTAGAAACACCAACTATTTTAACATCAGTATCTATAGTTGTTAAGTTAAATGCTTTGTTTGTAAACGCAGTACGTTTTACTGTAAATGGAGAAGTAGAAGTTGGAGCTTCCATTACATTGGATGCGTATCCTGCTTCTAAACCTACAGATAATATTGGAGCTAAATATTTGCTGTCAGCACTTTGACTAACAATAACAACTTTAGCACCTTCGTTTTTTGCTGCTTGAGCAATTGCAGATGCATAAGATTTTGCACTAAAGTTATCTAATGCATTATTTGATATTGTTAATACTTTATCGACACCATATTGTCCTAATTCTGAAACATCATTAGCATTAATTGCTACAGCAGTTACAGTTGTTCCCATTTGGGTTGCAACTGCTTTTGCGTATGATGCTACTTCAAAAGCTGTTTTTTTGAAGCTTCCATTTTCTGATTCTGTATATACTAAAACTGACATATATTTTGTTTTTGTTTGTCATTCCTGCGAAAGCAGGAATCTATTTTTAATTAATTTGTGGATTCCTGCCTAGGCAGGAATGACAGGATTAAATAACTTTAGCTTCGTTATGAAGTAAGTTTATTAACTCGTCTAAATTATCTGGAGCAACTAAAGTTACAGCACCTTTTGGAGCTGGTTTCTCAAACTTAACAGAAGACGTTTCTACAGAAGCACCTGTTGGTTCCAGAACATTTAAAGGTTTTTTACGAGCCATCATAATTCCTCTCATGTTTGGGATACGTAAATCACTTTCTTGCACTAATCCTTTTTGTCCACCAATAACTAATGGTAAAGTTGTAGCTACAGTTTCTTTTCCACCATCAATTTCTCTAGAGGCTGTAGCATTATTACCATCAACTTCTAAGTTTATACAGTTAGTTACAAAATTAGCTCCTAATAGTTCTGCTAACATACCTGGAACCATTCCACCATTATAGTCAATAGACTCACGTCCAGCAATAATTAAATCATAAGCACCATCTTTAGCGACCTTTGCTAGCTCTTTAGCGACTTGATAACCGTCTTTAGCTTCAGTGTTAATTCTAATTGCAGTATCTGCACCAATTGCTAAAGCTTTACGTAATGTAGACTCCGTTTCTGGACCTCCTACATTTATAACATCTACAGATGCACTTTGTTTTTCTTTAAACCACATTGCTCTTGTTAAACCAAATTCATCATTAGGATTAATTACAAATTGTACACCATTGGTGTCAAATTTTGCGTCTCCATCTGTAAAATTAATTTTTGAAGTAGTGTCTGGTACGTGACTAATACACACTAAAATTTTCATATTTATTCTGTTTTTTTAATTTATTTTTTTTAAACAAAACCAACTATAACGTTGTAGTAGAGCTGAATTTTGTGTAAATTTTATTCAATTTTAAGCTTTAAAAACGCGCTTAAATATTGTGGTTACGAAGATAATTATTTTATTTCGAATATTTACTATGCATGCATAGTAAATTTTAAATAATTCTTTAGTTAAAAGTTTTTGTTTATTGTTATTTTTGCTTTTCAAATTATTACATAGATGAAGACAATTCAATTTAGAGAAGCTATTTGTGAAGCCATGAGCGAAGAAATGCGCAGAGATGAGAGCATTTTTTTAATGGGTGAAGAAGTTGCAGAATATAATGGTGCTTATAAAGCATCAAAAGGTATGTTAGACGAGTTTGGTGCAAAGCGTGTTATCGATACTCCAATTGCAGAGCTTGGTTTTGCTGGTATTGCTATAGGATCTACAATGACTGGAACTAGACCAATTGTAGAGTATATGACGTTTAACTTTTCATTAGTTGGTATTGATCAAATTATAAATAATGCTGCAAAAATTAGACAAATGTCTGGTGGACAATTTAATTGCCCAATAGTATTTAGAGGTCCTACTGCAAGTGCAGGACAATTAGCAGCAACACACAGTCAAGCTTTTGAAAACTGGTTTGCAAACACACCAGGATTAAAAGTAGTTGTACCATCAAATGTTTATGATGCTAAAGGATTATTAAAATCTGCAATTAGAGATAACGATCCAGTTATTTTTATGGAAAGCGAGCAAATGTATGGTGATAAAGGTGAAGTGCCAGAAGGAGAATATACAATCCCATTAGGTGTTGCCGAAATTAAAAGAGAAGGTACAGATGTAACTATTGTATCTTTTGGAAAGATTATTAAAGAAGCCTACATCGCAGCAGATCAATTAGCAGAAGAAGGAATTTCTTGTGAGATTATAGATTTACGTACTGTACGTCCAATGGATAGAAAAGCAATTGTAGATTCTGTAAAGAAAACAAATAGATTAGTTGTTTTAGAAGAGGCTTGGCCTTTTGGAAACGTTGCTACAGAAATAACATATTTAATACAAAGTGAAGCATTTGATTATTTAGATGCTCCAATAGTAAAAATAAATACAGCAGATACACCTGCACCTTACTCTCCAGTATTATTAGCAGAGTGGTTACCAGACCATAAAGATGTTATAAAGGCTGTTAAAAAGGTAATGTATAAATAAAAAAACAGTAATTTTGATTTATCAAAAGCTTCATTAGCATGATTGTTGATGAAGTTTTTTTGTTTTAATAAGTTAATATGAAACTTCCATAACTAACTCTTAATATTTTAAGGGAACGACTAAATATGGAAGTACCATGTGACCAATAAAAAAAACAATAAAATAGACACATGAATAATAAGTTTTTTTGCCTCTTTTCAATACTATTCTTCGCAAGTTTTTTTGCTTTTTCACAAACTAAAGTTAGTGGATATGTTTATGACGAGTTTGATCAGCCTATATCCTACGCAAATGTAGTGTTTAAAGGATCCTCTATTGGAGTTATTACCAATGAAGAAGGGCGTTTTTACATGGAAGATGATGATACTTGGGAGACTATAGTTATCTCGTTTATTAGCTTTCAAACACAAGAAATTGTATTGGATAATAAAGTAAATTACGATCTTAAAATTATTTTAAAAGAAGAAATTGCCGCTTTGGATGAGGTAGTTCTTGTGTCAGGAAAGCAACCTAAAAAAAATAACCTAGCAATTGCTATACTTAGAAAAATATGGGAAAATAAACGTACTAACGGATTAAAAAAACACAAACAATACCAATACGATAAGTATGAAAAAGTAGAGTTTGATCTTAATACTGTAGACAGTTCTTTAATGGAAAGTAAGCTGTTTAAAGGTATGGAGTTTGTTTTTGATCAAGTAGATACCTCTAAAGTTACCGGAAAAACGTACTTGCCAATATTTATTAACGAGTCTTCAAGCGAAATCTATGGAGATAATGTTGCAAACCTTAAACGTGACATTTTAAAAGGAAACAAAAACTCTGGATTTAGTAACAATCAAGTTATTATAGATTTTGTTGACGATTTATATTCAGATTATGACATCTATGATAACTATTTAAAATTTTTCGATAAAAGTTTTACTAGCCCAATTTCAAGAACTGGAATCCAAACGTATAACTACGTTTTAGCAGATAGTAGTTATATAGATAATAAATGGTGTTATAACATTATTTATTACCCAAGACGTAAAAATGAGTTGACCTTTAAAGGAGACTTTTGGGTTGCAGATACCACGTTTGCTATTAAAGAAATTAATCTACAAGCGTCAAAAAGTGCCAATATAAACTGGGTAAAAGAAATTTATATCGAGCAAGAATTTGAAGTACTAAACGACTCTGTGTTTTTAATAAAGCGAGATTATTTTATGAGTGATTTTGCTTTGAATAAAAAAGAAAAATCAAAAGGAATCTACGGAAAACGTACCACTTTATACGATAATTACAAGTTTGACATAGAAAAAGACCCTAAGTTTTACAAAGAAAAAGTCTATAGTTTTGATGAAGATATTTATAACCAAGACGATAGTTTTTGGGATCAAAACCGTATGGAAACCTTAAGTAAAGATGAAAAAGGGGTTTACGTTATGTTAGACTCTTTAAAAAGTACTAAAAAATTCAAAAAACTCTATAATTTAGGAAGTATTTTGGCTTCTGGTTATGTGGAGTTTCCTAGTATTAATTTTGATTATGGACCTATATTTTCAACCTTTGGTTTTAATGCAGTAGAAGGGTTACGTTTACGTGCTGGAGGACGTACTTACTTTGGTCAAAATGATTTATGGCGTTTAGAAGGGTTTACCGCTTATGGTTTTAAAGACGATAAATTTAAATACGGTATTTCTGGAAAATGGTTAATGGACAAACGTAGTCGATTAATTATTTCTGGAGGAAATAGAAGAGATGTCGAGCAGATTGGAGCCAGTTTGACCACAAGTACAGATGTTTTAGGTCGTAGTTTAGCATCTTCTTCTGTAGTTGGTACAGGTACAAACGATAAATTAACCAGTGTTAATTTAACAACATTGGCTATTGAGGCTGAGCCATTACGTAATTTAGTCACACGCTTAAGCGGAACTTACAGAACGCTAGAATCTGCGTCACCAACCTTTAGTTTAGACTATTACACAGATGCAACACAAACCACAACACAATCCGAAATAAAACAATACGAAACCGCGTTTTCAATGTCCTTTTTTCCAAAAAGAGAAATGACAGGTTTTGGGGTAGAGCGTCGTACAAAAAACGATGATTTTGCTCGCTTGTTTGCACAAGTAACCGTTGGAGACAAAAGTGTTTTAAATAGTGATTTTGATTACACAAAACTACAATTTTCATACACACAACCTTGGGCTTTAGGTGCTTTTGGACGTTTGTATACCACAATAGAAGCTGGTAAAACTTTTGGAGAAGTACCATTAGGATTACTAAGTGTTGTGCCTGGAAACCAAAGTTACTTTTCTATTTATAACACCTTTTCAAACTTAGATTTTTACGAGTTTGTAACCGATGAGTATGCCACATTACACATAGAGCATAACTTTAATGGACGTTTATTCTCGCGTATTCCTTTCCTTAAAAAATATAATTTAAGAGCTATTGTTGGAGCAAGAGGTGTTATTGGAGATATCTCTCAGGACAACAGAGACATTAACGCGTCAGGTTTATTATACAGAGCACCAAGCAAAGAAGCGTATTACGAGTATAGCGTTGGTGTAGGTAATATCTTTAAAGTTTTTAGAATTGACTTTAATTTTAGAGGTAACTACCTTAACCCAATAACCAATCCAGATGCTAGAAAATTTGGTATTACTGGTAGTTTTGGGTTTTATTTTTAGGAGGCTCGTTTAACGTATAGATAAGGAGAGTTTTCAATTCTCTTTATCGAATGTTAAACGAAGTTAGTTGATTTTTTTGACAAAGTCAAATAGCATTTTGTAATGTAACATCTACTATTAGTATAAAAAAGCAAATATTCTTCCATGCTAATTTATATCAATTATTGATTAAGAAACAAGAATAGTTTCTCTTGTCAAAATATAAATAATCGCTTACTTTTGTAATACACACTTATAAGTAAAACATTAAACATGGCAAAAGAAGAATTAACATTTGATGTATTAATAGAAATACCAAAAGGAAGCAGAAATAAGTACGAATATGACTTTGATTTAAAAAAGATTAGATTTGATCGTATGTTATTTTCTTCAATGATGTATCCAGGTGATTATGGTTTTGTACCAGAAACCTTAGCATTGGATAGTGATCCATTAGATGTTTTAGTTTTAGGTCATCAACCAACATATCCAATGGTAGTCATGGAAGTTAGACCAATTGGTGTCTTCCATATGACAGATGAAAAAGGACCAGATGAAAAAATTATTTGTGTACCAATGTCTGATCCAATTTGGAGTAACAATAAAGATATAAGCGATTTAAATCCACATAGATTAAAAGAGATAGAACATTTCTTTAAAGTGTATAAAGATTTAGAAAAGAAAAAAGTTGATACTGGTGGATGGGGAAATGCAGAAGAAGCAGTAGAAATTTATCATGAATGTGTAAAACGTTACAATGAAAGTGAACACAAACAGAAAAACACGTTTACAATTTAAATTGTAAAATAAAGTAATATTATATCCAACCCTTTCATTTAAAATGAAAGGGTTTTTTATTGCTAATAGTAATTGAAAATAATTCTAAAAAAACGTGTAAACCAAAGAATATCTTAAAAATTAAATTGGTTAACCAGTTTAGATTAGTAAAATCTCAGTTTTTACAAGTAAAAATGTTAATTTAATTATTTTACTTCTAATTGATTTTGTTATTTTTACGCTCATTAAAAACTAATCAAACAAAAACTATATGGAATCAATGATGATTTATATGCCAATTGTAGCTGCCTTAATAGGATTAGCTTATATGTGGATAAAAAGATCTTGGGTATTAAAGCAAGACGCAGGTGATGGAAAAATGGCTGAAATTTCTAGTCATATTTACGAAGGTGCTTTAGCATTTTTAAAAGCCGAGTATAAGCTACTTGCTATATTTGTAGTTATATCAAGTGTTTTGTTAGCAATTGTCTCTCAAGTTGTAGATTCAACAAGTATATTAATTGTTATTGCTTTTATTTTTGGAGCTATTTTTTCTGCTTTAGCAGGAAATATGGGAATGAAAATAGCAACCAAAACTAATGTTAGAACAACACAAGCAGCTAGAACAAGTTTACCACAAGCATTAAAAGTGTCTTTTGGAGGTGGAACAGTTATGGGACTTGGTGTTGCTGGTTTAGCAGTACTTGGTTTAACGGTCTTTTTTATTGTATTCTTTAATATTTTTATGCCAGACGGTTGGACAAACACAACTGATATGACTAAGATATTAGAAACCCTTGCAGGTTTCTCATTAGGAGCAGAATCTATTGCATTATTTGCACGTGTTGGTGGAGGAATCTACACTAAAGCAGCAGATGTTGGAGCAGATTTAGTTGGTAAAGTAGAAGCAGGAATACCAGAAGACGATCCACGTAATCCTGCAACAATAGCAGATAACGTTGGAGATAATGTTGGTGATGTTGCTGGAATGGGAGCAGATTTATTTGGGTCTTATGTAGCTACAGTATTAGCAGCAATGGTTTTAGGTAATTATATTTTAGATGTAAATGATATTTCAATATTTGAAGGTTTTGGTAAAATAGGACCAATTTTATTACCAATGTCAATTGCTGGTATTGGAATAATTATTTCAATGCTTGGAACAATGCTAGTTAGTATTAAAAATAACGAAGCAAAAGAGGCTCAAGTTATGGGAGCACTAAACAAAGGGAACTGGTTTTCTATTGCTTTAGTTGCAATATCTTGTTACTTTTTATGTACTTGGATGTTACCAGAAACAATGAAAATGAACTTTTTTGAGTCCAGTGGTAATGTATTAAAAGACATTTCTGCTTTACGTGTATTTTATGCTACATTAGTTGGTTTAGTTGTTGGAGCAGTAATATCTTCAGTAACCGAATATTATACAGGTTTAGGTAAAAAACCAATTTTAAATATTGTACAAAAATCTGCTACAGGAGCAGGAACAAATATTATTGCAGGATTAGCAACAGGAATGATTTCTACTTTTCCAACAGTAATTTTATTTGCTGCTGCAATATGGTCGTCTTATGCTTTTGCAGGATTTTACGGAGTTGCTATGGCTGCATCAGCAATGATGGCTACTACAGCAATGCAGTTAGCGATTGATGCTTTTGGACCTATTGCAGATAATGCAGGAGGTATTGCAGAAATGAGTGAGCAAGATCCTATCGTAAGAGAACGTACAGATATATTAGACTCGGTTGGTAATACAACAGCAGCAACAGGAAAAGGTTTTGCTATTGCTTCTGCTGCATTAACATCTTTAGCTTTATTTGCTGCTTATGTAACGTTTACAGGTATTGAAGGAATTAATATTTTTAAAGCACCAGTTTTAGCGATGTTATTTGTTGGAGGAATGGTACCAGTAGTGTTTTCTGCTTTAGCAATGAATGCTGTAGGTAAAGCTGCAATGGAAATGGTTTATGAAGTTAGACGTCAGTTTAAAGAAATTCCAGGGATTATGGAAGGAACAGGAAAGCCAGAATACGATAAGTGTGTGGCAATTTCTACCGAAGCTTCTTTAAAAGAAATGATGTTACCAGGTTTATTAACTATTGGTTTCCCTTTAGTTATTGCTTTTGTACCAATGTTATTTGGTATGGATAACTTAATGATTGCAGAAATGTTAGGTGGTTATATGGCAGGAGTTACTGTTTCTGGTGTATTGTGGGCAATCTTCCAGAATAATGCTGGAGGAGCTTGGGATAATGCTAAGAAGTCTTTTGAAGCTGGAGTTATGATTAATGGTAAAATGACTCATAAAGGGTCTGATGCACATGAAGCTGCAATTACTGGAGATACTGTTGGAGATCCATTTAAAGATACATCTGGTCCATCAATGAATATTTTAATTAAACTAACTTGTTTAATTGGTTTAGTGATTGCTCCTATTTTAGGAGGTCATGCTGAAACAGGAGTGGCTCATGCAGATGGAATTTCTATTGAAAAAGAAATGATAGTAAATAACAATCAAGCAGAAGCGACTGTAAGTTATACTATGATGGTTAATGGTGAAGAAGTAACTAAACAAGAAATTTTTAAAGGAACAGAAGCTGAGGTTAAAACAAAATTAGAAGCTTTTGAAGCAGCTAATAAAATAGCAACTGATGCTAATGTAAAGGTGATCAAAAAAGTAAATATTAATAAAGGCTAGTACTTTAATATTTCTAAATAATTTTAAACCTGCTAATTTGATTAGCAGGTTTTTTTTATATTATATTTGAGGTAATGAGTTGGTTTAAGAAAGATCCTTTACAAATAATTTCGTTTTTAAGTTATGGTACGTCTAACCACTTCTACCATCGTGGTCGTGCACTTGAAGATGAAACCATTGATCTTGACCAAAAAAGTTTGTTTAATCTAATTTTAAATACCTGGAAACGTTTTGAAACTGACGAAATAAAACATACTAAACTAAAAATAACCTTACCTAACAAGCAAGTCTTTAATACCGAAACAGATAAGGATGGTTACTATAAATTTAACCAATCTTTTACTGGTTTGGAACATTTAGTTAATGAAGACGGTTGGCTAACTTTTGAGGTGTCTTACAATCAACCTAATTTAAAAAGAACAGTACAAAATAATAATAGTTTTAATGCAGAGTTGTTAATACCTAATCAGCATTCGGATTTTGGAATTATTAGTGATATTGATGATACTATTTTACATACAGGAGTGGTCTCTGTTTTAAAATGGCGTGTATTGTATAATACGTTTTTAAAACATGCACAAAACAGAATTCCGTTAGAAGGCGCAGCAGAGTTTTATCATTTACTGCATAAAGGTCCTACTGGTAAAAAAGCGAATCCTGTTTTTTATGTTAGCCATAGTCCATGGAATTTATATCGTTATTTAGAGTTTTTTTTACGAACAAATAATTTTCCAAAAGGACCTATTTTACTTAGAAGTTTTAGAAATATTTTTAAAAAGAAAACTGCAAATTGTAAAACTGAAAAGCAAGTAGAGATTGAAAATATATTAAAAACGTATCCTGATTTTTCTTTTATTTTAATTGGTGATAGTGGAGAGCGTGATCCTGATATTTATCTAAAAATTGTAAATGATTATCCAAATAGGATTAAAGCAGTTTACTTAAGAAGTGTTAATGATAAAAAGAAAATTAGACGTGTAAATAACTTGCTAAAGCACTATCAAAACACACCTGTTTTATTAGTAAACTCTAGCAAAGAAGCTACAATACATGCTAAAAGTAATGGTCTAATTAAGTAAGCCTGCGTTAAGGATAGAAGTGACATCCTTTTTTTGCTGCCATAAATGGCAAAAAAAGATATAACGGATAGCCTGACCCTTGTGGTAACGCTATAAAATTAAAATAACCCGTTAATTTCTGCGTCTATTTTATTGATAATAGTTCCTAAATCTTCTGGATTAGCTACAAAATCCATGTTGTCTACATCAATAACTAGTAGGTTACCTTTGTTATAACCATGGATCCAAGCCTCGTAACGCTCGTTAAGTCTGCTTAAATAATCAATACTAATTGAGTTTTCATAATCACGACCACGTTTGTGTATTTGCGATACCAAATTTGGGATAGAACTGCGTAGGTAAATTAACAAATCTGGACCTGCAACAAAACCTTCCATAAGATCAAATAATGATTTGTAATTTTCAAAATCACGATTAGTCATTAAACCCATTGCATGTAAATTGGGTGCAAAAATATGCGCATCTTCATAAATAGTTCTGTCTTGGATAATGTCTTTTTCGCTTTCTTTTATTTGAGAAACTTGTCTAAAACGACTATTCAAAAAGTAAACTTGAAGGTTAAAACTCCAACGTTCCATTTGATTATAAAAATCGTCTAGGTATGGGTTATCTACAACATCTTCTAATTGGGCTTCCCATTTAAAATGTTTTGCTAATAATTTAGTTAGCGTTGTTTTTCCTGCTCCTATGTTTCCTGCAATGGCAACGTGCATATTTAATCCGTTTTAAGTTGGTATTGGTATAGTAATTTACGATTGTAAATATAAAGGATTTGATTGGTTACAGAAAACTGACTTATTAACATATTTGGTAAAATAATAGGAAGTAATTTTTTTGATTTACTATTATAAAAAATTAAAGTATTTTCTGTTTGAATAATTACATTTTCGTTAGATGCTTTTATTTTTAAAAAACCGTCATTTTTTACCTTATAAACAACACTTCCAAAATAATTGTAGCAATACAAATAATGTTCTGTTAATAGCCAGCAGAAGTTGTAATTGCTTGTTAAATCTAATACTTTGGAAGCTACAGGAATAGTTTTGTATCGTGTCTTTTTTGTTTTATAATCGTACAATTCTAGATATTGATTATCTTGGTTAAATAACCAAAGGGTATTATCAAAACCTGTTGTGACATGAGATATGTTTTTATAAGGTTGAGAAGTATTAAAGTCTAGTTTAGAGATTTCTGCTAATCTATTATCTAAAATAATAATGGTGTTTAAGTCAGCATAAAAGACATTTATTTTTAAAGGATTAAAGGTGTTTACTGTAGTGATGTTTCCTAATTGAATATTACTATAGTTGTATGATTGATCTTTTTCTTTTTTTATAATAGTATTATCTTTTATAAAGTATAAACTCTCAAAATTGTTTTTTGAAACAAATACATCTGCTTTTAAGCTATCTTGTTTTTGTAAAGTAGTTGTTATTTCGTCTTGAGCTAATAACGAAAATGATAATAAAAATATGAGAAGTGTTATAGATTTCATTGGCTAACAATGTACAAAAACTAAACCAAAACTGTAACATATTGACTAACTAACTAGACTTATAGAGTATTAGTATATATTTAACAACCTTGGATTAAACTATTGGTTAATTTTGAGGTCTAAGTAATTAGTAAAAAGAAACAAAACTTAAATTATATTAAAATGAAATTAAAATCTACTCTAAAATATCTAGCTATTGTATTAGTTACAATTACTGCATCTAATGCATTTGCGCAAGATAATTTTCAAGGTCAAGCAATTTACATGTCAAAAACTACTGTGGATATGGATGGTTTTGGAGGACGAGAAATGAGTCCTGAGCGTAAAAAGATGATTATGGAACGTATGAAATCTATGCTTGAAAAAACTTTTATTTTGGATTTTAATAAAACAGAATCTATGTATAAGGAAGATGAAGCTTTAGAGGCTCCAAGTGGAGGACGAGGCTTTATGATGGGAGGAATGTCTGCTGGAACGATATATAAAAACGTAAAAGAAAATCAACTGCTACAAGATCAAGAATTTTTTGGAAAGCAATTTTTAATTAAAGATAGTCTGCAAACTTTAGATTGGAAAATGGGTGGAGAGTCTAAGCAAATAGGTAAGTATACTTGCTTTAAAGCCACAGCTATGAAAAAAGTAGATGCTGGAGATTGGACAAACATGAGAAGAAGAGGTGGTAAGAAAGGTCCAAAAAATGGAGAAGAAAAAGCAGAAATAAAAAAGGACAGCACAAAAACTGATGCTCCAAAAGATCCATTTGATGAAATTGAAATCCCTAAAGAAATAGAGGTTACAGCTTGGTACACAATGGATATTCCTGTAAATAGTGGTCCTGGAGAATATTTTGGTCTACCTGGATTGATATTAGAAATTAACTCTGGTAGAACTACAGTTTTATGTACTAAAATAGTAATGAATCCTTCTGAAAAAACTGAAATTAAAAAACCTACTAAAGGTAAAGAAGTAACAAGAGATGAGTATCAAGACATTGTAAAGAAGAAAATGGAAGAGATGCGCGAAATGTTTAGGTCAAGAGGAGGACGAGGAAGAGGACGTAACTAATCTTTTTAATACCAATTACCAATCAAAAGCCACACATGAAATATATATATACAATACTAATTTTATTAGTAGTTAACACGTCCTTTGCTCAAGTTAAATTTGAAGGGATTGTAAAGGATAGTACTGGAGTAGGATTAGAACTAGCAAATATTGTTGCTATAAACCAAGCTACTAAAACGTTAGAAGCTTATGCAATTACTAATGATAAAGGACGATACAAACTTAATTTAGAAGTAAATTCCACTTATAATATTAAGGTTAGTTATATAGGTATGACACCTGTTTCTGAAACTGTAGTAACTAAAGAAACCAATATTAATAAAGACTATACTATGTCTATTGATAATAGTTTAGATGAGGTAGAGATTACTTATGAAATGCCTGTAACTATCAGTGGAGATACTATTACTTATAATGCAGATTCTTTTAAAAATGGAACAGAACGCAAACTTGGTGATATCCTAGAAAAAATGCCAGGTGTTGAGGTTAACGATGATGGAGAGGTTGAGGTAGAAGGAAAAACTGTTGGTAAAGTAATGGTAGATGGTAAGGAATTTTTTGATGGAGATACTAAATTAGCTACAAAAAACATTCCTGCTAATGCTATAGATAAAGTGCAGGTTTTAAAAAACTATTCTGAGGTTGGTCAATTAAGTGGTGTAACTAATAATCAAGATAATATTGCAATCAATATTAAGCTAAAAGAAGGTAAGAAAAACTTTTGGTTTGGTACTATTACTGGAGGTTCTGGAAGTTTTAAAGATGGAGAATTGTATTTACTACAACCTAAATTGTTTTATTACAGCCCTAAAAAGAGTATCAATTTTATTGGAGATTTAAATAATCTAGGAGAGCTAGCTTTATCACGACGTGATATGTTTAATTTTTCTGGTGGTTTCCAAATGCCTAGTCAACAAAGTGGGACTAATATTAGTTTAGGAAGTAATGATTTAGGGTTTAGACAACTTCAAAATAATAAAGCCAAAGATATCAATACTAAGTTTGGAGCAGCTAACTTTAGTTTTTCCCCAAAAAGCACATTAGACCTTAGTGGTTTTGCGATTTTTGCAAGTAGCAGAATTAATTTGCAAGAGAATAGTTCTGTTTTGTATACAGATCAAACTTTAGATATTCCTGATGAGTATACTGAAAGTAATACTAAACAGAAAAGTGATGTAGGTTTATTAAAGTTTAGTGCAAAATATAAACCTAATGCTAATAATCAATTAGATTATGATATCCTAGGTCGTACGTCTAAAGACGAGCAGTTAAACGGAACTTACTCTAACGTTATTGGGTCAATTAACCAATTTGAAGACACTAATCCATATAAAATAAATCAAAACCTTAATTATTATTACACTTTAGATGAAGATAATATTTTTGCATTATCTGCTCAACATTTACTACAAGATGAAGATCCATTTTATAATGCTTTGTTAGAAAATGACCCATTAAATAATAACGATGCTATTAATGACCCATTTGATGATACTGCTTCGGATTTAGGCTTAGATGGAACTCAGGTTAATTACGATGTAAATCAAGAAAAAAGGGTTAAAACAAATCAGTTAGATGCTAAAGTAGATTATTGGAATATTTTAAATAAAAAAAGTGATATTAATTTTACACTTGGTACTATTTATAGCAATCAACAATTTGACTCTAATATTTTTCAAACTTTGGATGATGGCTTAGAGGTAGACACTAATACTATTATAACAGATTTAGTAGATGTAAATGATATAAAATATACGTTCAGTGATTTGTATTTAGGGATGCATTATCGTTTCAAAACAGGTAAATTTACTATTAGTCCAGGTGTTTCTGCACATGCTTATAATGTTGTAAATAATCAGTTTAACACAAAAACTAAAGATAACTTTTTTAGACTGTTACCTGATTTAAATGTGCGTGTACAATTAAAAGGGTCAGAAAATTTAAATCTTAGTTATAAAATGCAAACACAATTTACTGATGTAAATCAGTTTGCAAGAGGGTTAGTTTTAAACGACTACAATTCAACTTTTATAGGTAACCCTTACTTAGAAAACTCGTTATCACATAATGTTAACCTAAGCTACTTTAGTTTTAACATGTTTAACTACACAAATGTATTTGCATTTGTAAATTATAATAAAAATATAGATAATATAAGAAACATTTCTGAGTTTCAACCAGGTTCAGTAATAAGAAGTAGTACACCTTATAATTCTGGTTTAGAGGATGAAAGCTTAAGTGTTAATGGTCGTTTTCAAAGACGTTTTGGTAAATTACAAGCAAGCGTAAGAGGTCGTTTTACTTATTCTAAATTCAATCAATTTATTAATGATCTAGTATCAACAAATAAAAATTACAATCAAAGTTATACTACAGAATTGCGATCTAATTTTAGAGAAGCCCCAAATTTTGAATTGCGTTACACTTATGGTTTAAATAACAGCGATCAAGGAGATAGAAACACAAAAATTTATACTAATGCTCCAGCAGTAGAGTTTGATGCTCTTATATTTAAAACATTTACTTTTAAAACTGATTACACCTATAGTAAACAAACAATTGAAGGAGAAAGTAATAGTTTTGGTATGTGGAACGCTAACTTAGCGTACAGAAAGAGTAGTGATAGTAAATGGGAGTATGAAGTAAAGGCAACCAATTTATTAGATACAGATTCTAGTATACAAAATAGTAATGGAGCATTTTCTGTCAGTACTAGCGAGTATTTTATACAACCAAGATTTGTTACTTTTAGATTTGTATATAATCTATAAAATGATAATAAATAAAATAAAAAATCCCTTTTAACTATAGTTGAAAGGGATTTTTTATTAATTAATGTTTTGTGTGTTAAAGTAGTTAAAGGTTACCACTCATTAATACGATTAGAGTCTAATTTAATAAAGATAAAGACTAGTATTGTAAAACCCCAAAGACCAGATCCTCCATAACTAAAAAATGGAAGAGGAATACCAATAGTTGGGATTAATCCCATTACCATTCCAATATTAATCATAAAGTGTAAAAATAAAATAGAAGCTACTGCATAACCATACATTCTGCTAAATTGATTTTTCTGTCGTTCTGCTAGAAAAAGAATTCTTATAATTAAAATTATAAAAGTAACAACTGTTAGAAAACTACCAATAAAACCCCATTCTTCTCCTACAGTACTAAAAATGTAATCGGTTTCTTGTTCTGGAACAAAATTTCCTGTTGTACGTGTGCCTTCCAAAAACCCTTTTCCTTTAAATCCTCCACTACTAATAGCCTTTTCAGACTCATTAAGGTTGTAAGCAACGGTTTTTTTCATTTTCTCCAATTTAACTGGATCCTTTTCAAGACTTAACCAAACAGTAATTCTATCTTTTTGGTGATCAGGTAATATGTTTTCATAAAAAAAGCGGACTCCAAAAGCTAATAGTGCGCTAAGTAATAATACTGTAATAGGTTGAACTATTGAAGGTCTTTTCTTTCTGGTAAAGTAATAGGTAAAAACCACAATTGCTGCAATTAATAGCGTATTAATTACACCAAATTTTAATGAAAATATAGACAATAAGATCAATAAAAGTCCAACAATTAAATATATGTGTGGTAAACCTTCTCTGTATAATACAAAGAAAAAAGCTCCATAGACTAATGTGCTTCCTGCATCTGGTTGTAAAAGTACAAGTAAAGCTGGAACAATAATTATTGCAAATGTTTTAAGTTGGTCGTTAAACTTGTTTATGTCTGTATTTAAATCGCTGACATATTTTGCTACTGCTAATGCTGTAGCGACCTTAGCAAACTCACCTGGTTGAAAGGTGAAAGATCCAATTGGATACCAAGAGGTTGCACCATTTATGTTTTTTCCAAATACAAATAAACCAGCCAAGAGGAGTAGTGATACAAGGTAAATAATACTGGAAAAGCGCTCGTAAAATTTTGCTTGTACAGATAAAATAAAGACAATTATTATTGCTGATAAACCAATAAAAATAAGTTGTTTACTATATAATTTAGATAAGTTAAAATATTCAATGGTTTCTCCACCATAAGTTGCCGATAAAATATTTAACCATCCAAAACCAACCAAAATAAAAAATAATATTATGGTTAACCAATCAAATTTATAATGTCTATCTGTTTGTCTTAACATTTAATCTAGTTGGTTTAGTCTTTTCTTTAGTTTATAATATTCTTCAGGTTTTACTACTTGTAATTGGGTTTGACCATTTATTTTAAAAGGTTCGCCAGAATACGGTTTTGCGTATTCATTTTCTAAACTATGGGTTAAAACCCAATCTTCTAAATCTTTTCTGCTAATACTTCCTTTTAAATATTTTTCTATCATTAAACTGGTTATTTTTCCAGCAAAACGACTTCCCCAATATCCATTTTCTACAAAAACAGCAATTGCAATTTTAGGGTTGTTTTTTGGTGCAAAAGCAACAAAAATAGAGTGGTCTGTTAGTTGTGTTTTAACACTATCTATTTTGACAAAGTTTTCTACCGTTCCTGTTTTTCCAACAATTTCAATATCTTTTATTTGTAAAGATTTTGCTGTACCTTTTTCATACACTTTAAGCATACCTTCTATTACAGGGTCAAAATGTTGTTTGTCAATGGTTGTGTATTTTGGTATTGTAAAATTGTCTGGCAAGGTTTCGCCTTCAATTTCTTTTATAATATGTGGTGTATAATAATACCCTCTATTTGCTATTGCTGCAATCATATTGGCTAATTGTATTGGAGTAGTTCTAACTTCTCCTTGGCCAATTGCATTGGACATGGTATAGGTAGAATAAAATCGTTTTGGGTAAACAGAACTATAAAATTTTCTATCTGGTATTCGTCCTTTTTGGCCAACATATAAATCGTTATTTAAAAAATTACCAAGACCAAAACTTTTTGCGTGCTTACTCCAATTGTCAATACCAATAGAGGCATTGTCGTAGTTGTCAAGTATTCTTTTATAAACTGTTCCAAAGTATGCGTTACAAGATTCTTGAATACCTCTTGTAAGGTTGTTTTTTACGCCATATCCACAGTGACATTTCATAAAGGCTCTTTTTCCGTATTTAAGACCATTATAACAGGTTATTTTTTCTTCTTGAGAGATTACACCTTCTTGTAAAGCAATTAAGGCATTCATTAATTTAAAAGGAGAACCAGGTTCATAAACACCTTGTAAGCTTCTGTTAAATAAGGGTTTTGCAATAGAGTCATTATACAATTTGGTGTAGTTTTTACTTCGGTTTCTACCAACTAAACTATTAGGGTTGTAAGTTGGAGCAGAAATCATAGCCAGGATTTCGCCAGTTTTAGGTTCTATAGCTATAACACCACCTCTTTTATTTGTCATTAGTAATTCTCCATAGGCTTGTAAAGTGGCATCAATTGTTGTTTTAATGTCTTTTCCTGCTTCTGGTAATGTGTCATATGTACCTTCTTTAAAAGACCCAAGGTTTCTGTTGTGTCTATCTTTTTGTATAAATTTTATTCCTTTTTGACCTCTAAGTGTTTTCTCGTATGATGCTTCAATACCTTGCTTACCAATAAGGTCTCCAGATTGGTAATAGTTATCATTTTTAATATTTCTGTCATTAACTTCTCCAATATCTCCTAAAACATTTGCTCCAATAGTGGTTTCGTATTTTCTTAAATTTCTTTTCTGAATATAAAAACCTTCGTATTTACGCATTTTTTCTTGTAAAATGGCGTAATCTTCTTTTGATAAGTGAGAGACAAAAACATAAGGTAATCTTGGAGAGTAGCGTTTTGCTTTATCGTACTTTTTTATAAAAGTTTGTTTGTCAATTTTTAATAGACTACAAAACTCTAAAGTATCCAATGGTTTTACTTCTCTTGGTATGACCATGACATCATAGGATGGTTGGTTGGATACCAAAAGTTTACCATTTCTGTCATACACAAATCCACGTTTTGGATAATCAAAAACTTTTCTAATAGCATTATCATCATAAAGGTTTGCTGAGACACCTTTATAAATTTGAAGAAAAAGTAATCGTCCTGTAAAAACACAGCCAACAATTATAACAAACAGAAGAAGTAATAATTTTCTCATTTAGATTTTGTGCTAAAAATTGACGTTATTAAGATACAAAGTATGATCGTGAATATACTAGAAAACAACGTGTTTTGTAACACTAAAATTATTTTTGAAACGTTAAAAATTTCAAATAAAAAATATATAAAATGATGAATGATTGTTAAAATAGAAATATAAGTCAATTTTTGACCAAAATCTGTGTTATTAAATTTAAGCGCTTGATGCTCGTAAACTGCTCCAAAGCTAAATTTTAAAACAGCAGGTCTTACAAATGCTGTTACCAAAGCTGCACTAGCATTAATCCCTCCAGAATCCATAAAAATATCAATAATTAATCCTAGTAAAAAACTTAAAAATAAAAATAGGATGCGATTGTTTTTTACAGGATACAAAATGATAAATAGTATATAAATATATGGATTGATGTATCCCATATAATTAATTTTACTAAACAATAATACTTGTAGTAAAATAAGTACTATAAATCTAACAGTATGTATGGATAATAGATTATTCATCAGATTTTAATAAAGCATCTATTAGTGGTTTGTCTTTGTTTTCTATAATACTAACATGTTCTAGATTAGTCATGTCATTAAATAGTTTCACTTCAATTTCAAAATAATTTTTAGTGATATCTAATTTAAAATCTTCAATTTTTCCTACTAAAATTCCTTTAGGAAAAATAGCAGATCTACCAGAAGTTACAATCGTGTCTCCTTTTTTTAGTGTTGCACTTTTTTGGATATCTGTAAGTTGTACAAATTTTGGAGATACACCATTCCAGCTTAAAGTCCCAAATTGATTGGTTTGTTTTAGTTGTGCACTAATTTTACTTGTGGTATTTAAAACTGATATTATTGTAGCATATTTACTACCAGAGTTATCAATTATTCCAATAATACCTTTGGACGAAATAACACCTAAATCTTCTTTAATACTATCTTTAATCCCTTTGTTTATTGTTAAATAGTTATTTTGAAGTGCGTAGCTGTTTTTGATAACTTTAGCAGATGTAAACTTATATTGACCAGAAAAAGAAGTAGAGTCTATGTAAGATGCTGTGTTAACAGAATGATTAGTTATTAAAGATCTTAATCTTAAGTTTTCTTCTATTAGTTTATTGTTTTCTTCTTTTAAATTAAAATAGCTACTTACAGAATTACTCATACCATAGACACCTCCAGTAATTGAATTAGCAGAGTTTATAAACTTGCTTTTATGATAAGAATGAGATTGAATAGTTAAGCTAACCGAAATAAAAAGTAACAACAAGAAAAACAAAAACGTTTTGTTTCTAAGTATAAAATTTACAATTTGTTGCATTTAGTTAGTGTTACTACTTTATCAATACGCTTTTGTATTTTGGAATATTTTTAAGTGTAATCCCTGTTCCTCTAACTACAGCTCGTAACGGATCTTCTGCAATGTAAACAGGTAAGTCTGTTTTCTGTGACAGACGCTTGTCTAAACCACGTAGCATTGATCCACCACCAGCAAGATAAATACCAGTATTGTATATATCTGCTGCTAATTCTGGAGGAGTTTGAGACAACGTTTCCATAACAGCATCCTCAATACGTAAAATAGATTTATCTAATGCTTTAGCTATTTCTCTATGAGATATTTGAACCTGCTTTGGCTTACCAGTTAATAAGTCACGTCCTTGTACGCTCATATCTTCTGGTGGAAGATCTAAATCTTCTGTTGCAGCTCCAATTTGGATTTTAATTTTTTCTGCAGTACGCTCTCCAACATATAAGTTGTGCTGTGTACGCATATAATAAATGATATCGTTGGTAAATACATCTCCTGCAATTTTTACAGATTTATCACAAACAATTCCACCAAGTGCAATTACAGCAATTTCTGTTGTACCACCACCTATATCTACAATCATGTTGCCTTTAGGTTGCATAATATCTACACCAATACCAATTGCTGCAGCCATAGGCTCGTGTATTAAATATACTTCTTTTCCGTTAACACGCTCTGCGCTTTCTTTTACTGCTCGCATTTCTACTTCTGTAATTCCAGAAGGAATACAAATTACCATACGTAAAGCTGGAGTAAATAGTTTCTTTTTAAGTGCTGGGATATTTTTAATAAATAGACTTATCATTTGCTCAGACGCATCAAAATCTGCAATTACACCATCTTTTAATGGTCTAATTGTTTTAATGTTTTCGTGTGTTTTTCCTTGCATCATGTTGGCTTCTTGTCCAACTGCGATAATTTTTCCACTAATACGATCACGAGCAACAATAGAAGGTGCATCAACAACAACCTTGTCGTTGTGAATAATTAATGTATTGGCAGTACCTAAATCTATAGCGATTTCTTCTGTCAGGAAATCAAAAAATCCCATGTTTTATGTGTAATTTAAGGAGTTGAAAAAATATATCATGTAAAAGTAAGAAATCTAAGTAAAAAAACGCAGATTATTCTATAATGTTGTGCTATAATTTTTAAATGTTGAAAAACCGTCTTTTTTCAATTGTAATATTGAGAAATTTTCAAATTTTAATTTTAAGATTTATCTTAAAAAAGAGATGTTTTTACGCTTTCGCGGAAATTGAGCCAGTTAAAACTAAAAAAGCTTCAGTAATTTAACTGAAGCTTTTTAATTGACATTTATAAGATTCTTTTTTTAGTGTTTAAAATGACGTGTTCCAGTCATTACCATTGATACATTATTAGCGTTACAATAATCTATAGTTAATTGATCCTTTATAGAACCACCTGGTTGAATAACACTTGTTATTCCTGCGTTATCTGCAATTTCAACACAGTCAGGAAACGGGAAAAAGGCATCACTAGCCATAACGCTTCCTTTTAAATCAAAATTAAAAGATTGTGCTTTATGGATGGCTTGGTTTAATGCGTCAACACGACTTGTTTGTCCTGTACCACTAGCGCATAATTGCTTGTTTTTTACTAAAACAATAGTATTAGATTTTGTGTGTTTACAAATTTTTGAAGCAAAAATTAGATCTTCAATTTCTTCTGCACTTGGTTTAGTGTTTGTTGCATAAGATAAATCTGCAACTGTATCTGTTTTATCATTTCTGTCTTGTACTAAAACTCCGTTTAAACAAGTTCTAACCGTTGTTTTTGCAAAAGCAGCATCTTTTAATACTAAAAGAATTCTGTTTTTCTTTCCTTTTAAAATAGTTTCAGCTTCTGCTGAAAAAGAAGGAGCTATAACTACTTCACAAAATAATTTATGAATATCTGTTGCACAAGCAGCATCAATCTCTGTATTACTAATTAAAACACCTCCAAAAGCAGATACAGGATCACCAGCTAAAGCATCTGTGTAAGCTTGATCTACTGTGTTGCGTTGTGCAAAACCACAAGCATTGTTATGTTTTAAAATGGCAAATGTTGGTTTTTCGTTTTTAAATTCTGCAATTAAATTTACAGCAGCATCAACATCTAAAAGGTTGTTGTAGCTTAATTCTTTACCATGTAGTTTGGTAAACATCTCGTCAAAATTTCCGAAGAAAAATCCACGTTGGTGTGGGTTTTCTCCATAACGTAATACTTTACCATTAGTCTCGCTAATTTTTAAAGAAGCTATGTCATGATTAGCATTAAAATAATTAAAAATAGCAGAGTCATAATGAGATGAGACATTAAAAGCTTTGGCAGCAAAACGTTTTCTGTCGTCTTCGGATAAGTTTCCTTTTTTGTCTGTAATTAATTCTAAAAACTCAGAATAATCATCCACTGATGATACACAAATGACGTCTGCATAATTTTTTGCAGCAGCACGTATTAAAGAAATCCCACCAATATCAATTTTTTCAATAATATCTTGGTTTGGTGCTCCAGAAGCAACTGTTTTTTCAAAAGGATATAAGTCTACAATTACTACGTCTATTTGTGGGATATCAAAGTCCTTCATCTCTTTAACATCACCATCATGGTTTTGTCTATTTAGGATTCCTCCAAAAACTTTTGGATGTAATGTTTTTACACGACCTCCTAAAATTGAAGGATAAGAAGTTACGTCTTCTACAGGTACGACGTCTATGCCTAAGTTTTTTATAAATGTTTCAGTTCCACCTGTAGAATAAATAGTGACACCTTGTTTGTTTAGCTCTTTAACAATAGGCTCTAAACCGTCTTTGCTAAATACCGAAATTAATGCAGATTTAATTGTTTTGTTGCTCATTATAGTTGTGTTAATAAGCAAGCAAATTTAAGAAAAATGAAATTGTTTTAGCTGAAAACCTAGTCTGTCTTTTCAACTAAAACAAGTAGTTATTAACATCTACAGTATTTCTGAAACTTTATAGCAAACAAATTCTAAAAAACGCTCATCAGCTTCTGTAAAAGGATCAGGAGTATTAGAATCGATGTCTATTTGTCCAATGTTTTCTCCGTTAATAAAAATAGGGATCACAATTTCAGCTTTTACAGTAATACTACATGCAATATAATTGTCTTGTGCTGTTACATCTGGAACAACAAAATTTTGGTTGCTTAATGCTACTTGACCGCAAATACCTTTACCAAAAGGGATGATAGTGTGGTCTGTAGGTTCGCCAACGTATGGTCCAAGTTTTAGTTCGTTCTTATCTCCATTTTTAAAATAAAAACCAACCCAATTGTAATATTCTATATTGGTTTCAAGTAATTGACAGATTTGTAATAATTTTTCATCTGTTAATAATGTAGTATCAGAAACTATAGTTTCAACTTGAGATTTTAATCTTTCAAAAGCCATTTGTACAATTTTTTTGGTAAAAGTATTTAAAAAGGTGTAATTTCAACCTTTAAAAAATCATAAAATATTTCTTTTTTATATTGAAAGCTTTAATTATTAAATACAAGCCTGTAATTAAATTTATATTCACTTTTTTGATTGTCTATGGTGTCTTATCTGTTGCTTATAATTATTATTTGGATGCTTCTAAGGACGGGAAATACTATCCAGATTTTATTACAAATTTAGTAGCTAACCAATCCAAGGATTTATTAGAAAATGTTGGGTATTCTACACAGGTTTTGCCACATCCAGATGAGCCTTCTGTAAAATTAATAATTAATGGTAAATATCTAGCTAGAGTAATAGAAGGTTGTAATGGAACAAGTATTATTATTTTATTTATATCTTTTATAATTGCTTTTTCTGGACAATTCAAAACAACTTTGTTTTACATTTTGGCTGGAAGTGTTTTGATTTATATAGTTAATTTACTGCGCATTGTTATTTTAAGTATTGGATTGTATCATTATCCATGGAGAAGAGAGGAATTACATACAGTTGTTTTTCCTGCAATTATTTACGGGATGGTTTTTTTACTTTGGATGTTTTGGGTTAATCGTTTTTCTAAAGTCAATAAATCTAATGGGTAAATTTTATAAATATATATGGATTTCTTTACTATTTGCTTTACTGGTTTTAGTGAGGTGGTTTGAAAAGGATATTTTTTATGATCCGTATTTATTGTTTTTTCAAAATGATTATCTATATATAGATTCTCCAAGACAAGAAGTTTTAAAATTAGTAGCTTTTACAAGTCTTCGATTTTTTATAAACACTATTTTATCCTTACTAATTTTGTACTTCTTTTTTAAAGATAAAAGTGTGGTTAAGTTTGCAACTTTTGTTTACTTGGTTTCGTTTGTGATTTTAACGGTTTTTTACCTTTATTTTGTGTTAGAGCCAAAGCAAGAAAACTATTACTTCTTTTTTAATATTAGGCGTTTTTTAATACAGCCTGTTCTATTGCTTTTATTATTACCTGCATTTTTTTATCACAGATTAAAAAAATAGAATGAAATGACCTTTTTTGTTTAATAACCAGTTAGTTGTGTCTTTTATCGTTTAAATTAACACTTATATGTTTTTAATCGGATTATTGTGCATTTCGTCCGTTTTATTGTTTTGTAGCTTTAATTTGAGACTACTTTTGTGTCATAATTGGTTTCTTTGCCCAAGAGATTGATTTGCCCTCAAATAAAACCTTAACCTATGAAGAGAAATATTATATTTTTCAATGCACTTTTTTGTGCTATCTTATTAACCACATCTTTGGTTAATGCTCAAGAATCAGATTTTGATAACGATACTATCGTTGACAGATTAGATGTCGATGATGACAATGATGGTCTTTTAGATACAACAGAATGTCCTGCAATATCTGGAGCAGCAACTCCTGCATCAGATAAAATTTCTTGGGAAATAGATCAATTCAAAGTTTTTACAATTGGAAATAATACAAATGGACTTGGATATCAAGAATCTGGATTCCAAAAAGAAGTTTATGATAGAGGTCAACCTTTAACAGTTTTAAATGGAGCTTCAGATTATTCTTTTCCTTCAACTTCTTGGGATGACGGATCAGCAAATTCTAGTGTTGGTACATTTGCTAATGGAACAATGACTTTTCAGGATAATGATTATGTTTATAGATCTTGGGATATAGACGAATTTAGATCAACTACTTATGGCGCAGCAATGTCTGGAGATAGTGGGTCAGGAGTATATATATATCCAGAATCTGGTTCTCAAACTGGAGATTATTATGATGTATTTATAAATTTTACAGAGCCTGTAGCATCTTTTAGTTTTGATTTTGTCGATGCATATGATACTAACACAGATACAGCAGTTGTTAATTATGAAGTTTATGCAGATGGTACTTTGGTAGCTTACTTTAGTAATGCATATTTAGGAGATGATGCAACAGGTAATATTAATTTATACGATGCAGCAGGTACCTTAAAAGGTTCTGTACTTGCTGGTCAAAATATAGAAAATACAATTGGATTTGTAACTAGTGATCCTGTTAGTCAGGTTACTATTAGACATATTATTATCTCTGGAGGATTAGAACCAGATACGCATGATCCACATGGATTAGATACTTTTGCATATAGCTTTTTATGTAAAGAGCAATTAGATATTGATGTTGATAATGATGGAATCCCTGATAATGTTGAAGCTCAAGAAACACTTAATTATTTGCCTCCAAGTGGTGTCGTTAGGACTAGTGGTGCTTCTATTGGATTATATACAAACTATGGAACTGGGTTAATGCCAGTAAATACTGATAATACAGATTTACCTGATTATTTAGATACAGATACTGATAATGATGGGATTTTAGATAGAGATGAAAATGGACATGTTTATAACATTTTTAGTTCTGCTGATACTGATGATGATGGATTGGTTAATATATTTGATGAAGAAAGTTCTGTTTTTGATTCTAACGATGAGGTTTCTGTTGGTGATACAGCAGATTTAGTAAAATCGTTTGGAGATTTAGATAGCGATGTATCTTCTGGTGGAGACTTAGATTTTAGAGATGATAAAACAATAATTATTGGTTCTAGTACTGTTGATTTTGATGGTGAAGACGATTATTTAGATACGCCTAACTTTATAAGTAATTGGACAGAAGCGACTATTATGGGATGGGTTAAAATAGATGGTGATAATAATTATTTGCCAGACTTGTTTAGTATTGCAGGACAAGAAAATATAAGATTGTATATTAGTAGTGGTAGGACTCCAAACTTTGTAGTATTAACTCAGCAACAAATAACTACCTCTGGTAGTAATTATCCTCCAAATAATTTTACGGTAGCACCAGATTATTCTTTAGGTTTGACTATTGAAAGTGGTTTATGGTATCATATAGCAGGAGTTTTTGATGCATCAACATCTACAATAAAGTTATATGTAAATGGAGAATTAGTAGGAACAGAAACTGATCCAGACTTAAATTCTGAATTGTTAACTAAAAACATGGATGGATCTTCTCATATATACTCTGGAAGAGAGTTTACAATTGGTAGATATCCAACTAATACTAGTTTTGCTGGTTTTGGACACTTAGACGGAAATATTGATGAGGTTAGAGTATTTCAAAAAGCTTTATCTACAGATCAATTACAAAGTATTGTATATCAAGAAATTGAGAATAACTTAGGTTATTTAAAAGGAACTGTTATAGATAAAGATATATTAGATTTTACAACTTCAGAGCGTGTACAATGGTCATCATTAGAAGCGTATTACCCAATGACTAATATTGTAGATGGTATTACTTATGACGAATCTAATTCTTCACGTAATTTAACATTACACCATATTAATACTGTACAGCCTCAAACTGCTCCAATGCCTTATGAGACTATTACTGATGGAGCTTGGACTACAGAAAGTACTTGGTTGCATGGTGATGTTTGGGATATCGAAGATTTACCAAACAAGGATTGGTCTATTGTGCATGTTAAAGATAATGTAACAACAAGTGGATCTCATACTAACTTAGGTTTAATGATAGATTCAAACAAGACTTTGACTGTAACAGGTGATAATCAAGTAAAAAACAGATGGTACTTAGAGCTTGATGGAACATTAGATTTAATGGGTGACTCTCAACTTGTTCAAACTGATTGGAGTGATTTAGAAATAACAAGTGCTGGTAAATTATTAAGAAGACAAGAAGGTACAAATAATGTATATAGATATAACTATTGGAGTTCTCCAGTAGGTGCACAGAGTACTGTGTCAAATAACACCAACTTTAAAGTTAATATGCTTAACGATGCAAATGGAGATTTACAGTTTACTTCAGGTACTACACCTGCAACAACAACCCCAGCTACATTAAGTACATATTGGTTATATACCTATAAAAACGGAGTAACATATTATCAATGGGCTCCTTTAACTGAAACTTCAGATATCGAACCAGGAGTTGGATACACACAAAAAGGAACAGGTGTTGGTAGTACGGATTTTCAATATATTTTTGAAGGGAAGCCAAATAATGGAGATATTTTAATTAATGTAAATGATGCTGGAGGACCTGGTTCTGTTGGAGGAGTTTCTAAAACTAAGTATCTATTAGGTAATCCATATCCTTCTGCTATTGATGCAAATGCTTTTATAGATGATAATGTTGGTTTAATAAATGGAGCATTATATTTCTGGGAGCAATGGGCAGGAAATAGTCATGTGTTAGATCAATACGAAGGTGGTTATGCTACTTTAAACAAAGTTGGAGGTGTTAAAGCATATCAATTTGTAGGTTTAAATGGCGCAAATAATGGAGTGCAAAGCGGAACAAAAACACCAAAAAGATATATTCCTGTTGCGCAAGGGTTTCAGGCAGAAATAATAGGTAGTGGAGATGTTGAGTTTAATAACGACCAAAGAGTCTTTAAAAAAGAAGCTACAAACGAATCTCAATTTTTAAGAACTAACAATACTACCACTCAAGAAACAAGTGATACAGATTTACAAGTTATTAGATTAGGGTTTGAAACATCAAGTAATTTAAATAGAGAGTTATTACTTGCATTTGGTAACAACACATCAGACAATCAATTTGATTATGGTTATGATGCAAAAGCATCAGAGGTTTTTGCAAATGATTTATTATCTACATTAAATAATGAAAAATATGCAATACAAGCCTACTCGCCAATTCAAAATGATAAAGAAGTAGCATTAGTTTTAAACAGTGACGCATCTGTAACGTATACAATTAAAATGATTGAAACTGAAAACATTGATGCTTCTCAAGAGATTTATTTATACGATACTCTTGAAGGTGTTTATCACGACTTAAGAACTGGAGATTACAATTTTAGTGCTTTAGCTGGTGAGGATGCAGATCGTTTTAAAGTAGTCTTTAACTCTGGTGATGCTTTATCTAACGAAGAGTTTGAGTCAAATAATACTATTTCAATATTTGTAAATAATAATCAAAATCAATTATATATTAAAGGACTTAATCAAGAGGTAAAGGTTTTAAACTTGGTTAATATGTTAGGGCAAAATGTAATGCGTTTATCAAACGTCAATGCAAATCAAGTAGACTCAGGAGTTACTCTTGGTAGTTTAAGTACTGGAGTTTACATTGTTGATGTAACTTTAAAAGATGGAAGAATACTATCTAAAAAGGTTACTATTAATTAAATTAGTTTACTAAAAAAGCCTCAACATTTGTTGAGGCTTTTTTTTTGAATTTTAATAAAGAAATTAGCTTATTAAAATTTTAAGCAGATCAATAAAATTAAACTTTCCAAAACTGATAAATCTTTAAGTAAAGATTATAAATTGTTTTATTCTTCTTATTTGTTAACCTTTTGCTTTTTTTAGCATAAAAAGGAAAACAATATAAACCATGAAAACAGTAAACAATTTAAAAGAGTACCTAGTCTTAATTACATTAGCATTATTTGTAACATCGTGTGAACAATTTGAATTAGAGGAAGAAAACTCTACTCCTCAAAACGAGCAAGTAGAAGGATTTAAAGGTCGAACACATGATAGTGATTTTCCGATTGATGATGTTGAAGTAAAAGAAGCTTTATTTCATATGACATATAGTGGTGATATTTCAGAAGAGGAAGCAAATGCTAAATTTAATTTAGATGTAAAGTCTTTTATGAAAGACTATAAAAAAAACAGCAAAGGGTTTAGTACAGAATGGTTTTATTTTATAGCAACTCATACAGGAAATCAATCTAATAACAATACCGATGATGATGTTTTTGTGGTGACACGTTTTAATACAAACAAGGGAAAAATAAACAGTCATAGGACATTGAATAATTGGGGAGATGATAGAGAAAAAGGAGATTGGGATTATTATTTTTTTAGTACTTACTATCCAAATGAAGCTGTAAGTTGGGTGGAGTGTGATTATGTTTATATTTTTTTAAGTGGTACTGATGGATGGTTTATAACTGACCTTTTTGTGGGAGTCTTTCCGTCCTTTCAATCCGCTTCTTCATATGGTTATTCTAAAATTGTTGCTTATCCAAATGTTTGGTTAGACAACCCTTCTAGTGATCCATGTTGCGATTCTTATAAGAGTAGCAGTAGTTTTGGAAGATTAACTTTTGACTAAAGTTATAGTGTCTGAGAAGTGTATTTAATTAAATAATAATAAATAAAAAAAGCCTCAACATTTGTTAAGGCTTTTTTGTTGTATTTAAAGATGTATTACATCATTCCTGGCATTCCTCCACCCATTGGTGGCATACCACCAGCAGGAGCATCTTCTTTAATATCTATTAAAGCACACTCTGTAGTTAAAATCATACCAGCAACAGAAGCAGCATTTTCTAATGCAATTCTAGTTACTTTTTTAGGATCTATAATTCCAGCTTTAAGCATATCAACGTAAGTTTCTGTTTTAGCATCGTAACCAAAATCTTTTTTACCTTCGCTTACTTTGTTTACAACAACGCTACCTTCTCCACCTGCATTTTCTACAATAGTTCTTAAAGGAGCTTCAATAGCTCTTGCTACAATTTGGATTCCTGTTGTTTCGTCTAAATTTTCTGTTGTAATCTTATCTAAAACAGATTTAGCTCTAACTAATGCAACACCACCACCAGCTACAATACCTTCTTCTACAGCAGCTCTAGTAGCATGTAAAGCATCATCAACACGATCTTTCTTTTCTTTCATTTCTACTTCACTAGCAGCTCCAACATAAAGTACTGCAACTCCACCTGCTAATTTTGCTAGACGTTCTTGTAGTTTTTCCTTGTCATAATCACTAGTTGTTGTTTCAATTTGTGCTTTAATCTGGTTAACTCTGTTTTTTATTAAGCTTTTATCTCCAGCTCCATTTACAATAGTAGTATTGTCTTTGTCTATTGTAATACGTTCTGCAGTACCTAACATTTCTAAAGTAGTATTTTCAAGAGTAAATCCTCTTTCTTCAGATACAACAGTACCACCAGTTAAGATTGCAATATCTTCTAACATTGCTTTTCTACGATCTCCAAATCCAGGTGCTTTTACTGCAGCAATTTTTAGGGATCCTCTTAATTTATTAACTACTAAAGTTGCTAATGCTTCACCATCCACATCTTCTGCAATAATTAATAAAGGTTTTCCTGATTGTGCAACTGGCTCTAAAACAGGCAGTAAGTCCTTCATTGTAGATACTTTTTTATCATACAATAAAATATAAGGGTTTTCTAAATCAGTAATCATTTTATCACTGTTAGTTACAAAATATGGAGATAAGTATCCTCTGTCAAATTGCATTCCTTCAACAATATCTACATAAGTTTCTGTTCCTTTTGCTTCTTCAACAGTTATAACACCTTCTTTTCCTACTTTACCAAAAGCTTTAGCGATTAAATCTCCAATAACATCATCGTTATTTGCAGATATGGAAGCTACTTGTTTGATTTTTTCTGATGAGTTTCCAACTTCTTTAGATTGTTTTCCTAAATCTGTTACAATTGCTTCTACAGCTTTATCAATACCACGTTTTAAATCCATTGGATTTGCTCCAGCTGCAACATTTTTTAAACCTTCTTTTACAATTGCTTGTGCTAAAACAGTAGCAGTTGTTGTTCCGTCACCAGCTAAATCGTTGGTTTTTGAAGCAACTTCCTTTACCATTTGTGCACCCATGTTTTCTAATGGGTTTTCCAGTTCTATTTCTTTTGCAACACTTACACCATCTTTAGTTACTATTGGTGCGCCAAATGAACGACTTATTATAACGTTTCTACCTTTTGGTCCTAATGTTACCTTTACTGCATTTGCTAATGCATCTACACCACGTTTTAATCCGTCGCGAGCTTCAATATCAAATTTTATATCTTTTGCCATGATTTTAATTTTTAATTTGTTATTCCTATGTTGGCAGGAATCTTTTTAATTGAAATTAATTGTTTTATTGAATAGATTTGATTTCGTATCAATTGCGAAATGACAGCTTATATAATAGCCATGATGTCTTCTTCACGCATCATTAAGTATTCTTTACCGTCTAATTTGATTTCAGAACCTGAGTATTTTCCGTAAAGCACAGTGTCTCCAACTTTTACAGTTAAAGGTTCGTCTTTTTTACCGTTTCCTACTGCAACAATAGTTCCTTTGTGTTGTTTTTCTTGAGCTGTATCTGGAATGTATAAACCAGATGCTGTTTGTGTTTCAGCTGGAAGAGCTTCTACCAAAACTCTATCTGCTAGTGGCTTAATGTTTAATTTACCCATTGTATAAATGTTTTAATTGATTATAAAGTTAATTGCTTAAAATTTGTACTAAAAATGTGCCAATAGACTATAACTGACAAACTTGCAGAAACAAAAAATGCCAACTGTATAGTTGGCATTTTTTGTTTATTTATATAAATATTATTAGTCTTTTGCTGGTGCAGGATCAATTACTTTAGCTCCTTCATCAACTGCTGGAGTTGTTGTTGGTGCAGGCGCCTGCACACCATCTGTATTAATTTTAGATTCTGCAGTGTTTCCGTTTCTGTCAATACCTAAGCTTGAAGCTAAAATTAATGCTAATAAGATTGTTGCTAATGTCCAAGTACTTTTATCTAAAAAGTCTGTTGTTTTTTTAACACCACCTAATTGTTGTGTTCCACCTCCTCCAAAAGAAGAAGATAATCCTCCACCTTTAGGGTTTTGTACCATTATTACTACTACTAGTAGAAATGCTACTACTACGATTAAGATTAAAAAGATTGCAAATGTGCTCATTATAATAGTGTATTTATTCTTGTAATTTTTTTATTGCTTTAATTTGGTCTGCAAAGAAACCACTTTTTTCTGGATATTTCAAACTTAAAATTTTATAAGATTGAATGGCTTTTTTATAGTTTTTTTGTTCGACATAAATTCTGGCTAAAGTTTCTGTCATTAATGCTTCTGGTTGAATCATTTGTGCTTTAGCAATATTGTGGGTTGAGGTGCTTGTTTTTTTTGCCTCTAACTTTGGGTTTTTAGTTATAAATTGATCTATTAATTCAAACTTTTTTTCGCGATCAAGATTAATTTCTTCGTTTGCTGTTTCTTTTGTTTCTGACCTATCAATAGGTTTAAAGCTTGTTAAAGTTAACCACTCATTAAAGCTGTGCGTTTCAGATTTATCAAATTGTAATGGCTTGCCTAAGTTTAAAAATGTTTCGGCATCATTTGTATTAAAGTTTGATGGGCTGTCTGTAGCGTCTTCTATTTTTTCTTCTTCATCTAAATTAAAATTAGCGATTTGCTGTTTTTCAATTTTAGGTTGAAATAATTCAGGGTCTACTGTTTGTCTTGTTGCTTCAATTTGATGCTTTAAGGCATCGTCAATTGTGACGCTTTTATTAATCGAAATATCTTCAGCTAAAACTTCTAGACTATTAATATAGTCTGTGTTTTGTTTTATGTATTCGGATATTTTATTTTGATTAAAGGTATCTGAAGTTATAAAATCAAACAAAATACTTCTATCTGTTGTATAGGCTGCAGTAGTTTTTAATGCTTGATTGTATTTAAAACTGTCTTTGTTTTTTAATCCTTTAAGGTGAATAGCTCTAGCTGATTGAAAATAAGGAAACTCATCCAAAATAGTATCCAATACGTTAGTCTGTTCTGGACTGACTAATTTTGGTTTTTGGAGTAAGTTTGTTAATTCTTGGCTAGTCATTTTTAATTACCAGTTTGCTAGTGATGCGTTAAAAATATCTTGTGTTAAGCGTTCAAAAATTTCTTCAAAAGCTGTTGCTTTAATTGTGCTAGTTAATAATTCACTTCCTTCATAGTCATAAAAAAAAGAGAATGATTTTTCAAAATCTTTTTCGTCATCTTTTTTGTTATAAAATCTAACTTTTACACCTATAGTTAATCTGTTTTGCGCAGCAGTACTGCTTGATGTTGCTGTAGTAGGAGAGATGCGATATTCTGTAATTTCTCCTTCATAAACTAAGTCTCCATTAGAGTTTACTAAACTTAAACTAGTTTGATTTTGTATTAAGTCTTGTAGTGAAATTGTAAAATCACGTTCTAAACCAGGTTCTATTAATGCTGCATTATTCTGAAAGTAATTTACTTGAAATGTTTTAGCCTCACCTATGTCTGCTCCTGTAAAAGAATAGGCACCACAACCTATAAGTGTTGTCATTATTAAGGCTAGTAAACTGTATTTTAAATATTTCATTTGTGTTTTTTCTAAATAACGACGTTTTACAAATCAAATTGCTTAATTTTTCTATAAAGTGTACGTTCGCTTATTCCTAGCTCGTCTGCAGCTAATTTACGTTTGCCTTTGTGACGCTCTAAAGATTTTTTTATTAATTCTAATTCTTTATCGTGTAATGATAAGGTTTCTTCTTCTTCAATCTCTTCAGCAAAATGATATTTATCACTTACGTCTGTGGTCTCAAAAGTAGTTTTTGGATTAGAATTTTGAGTTATTGAAAGAACTTCTGGGTTGTCTGAGTATTCTTCAAACTGAGAATCACTTTCGTTTTCTCCATAAATTTTCTGAATCAACGTCTCATTGTCTTTTTGTACATCTGTTACATTGCCATTTTTCATTAACTCCATGGTAAGCTTTTTTAGATCGTTTAAATCTGCTTTCATGTCAAACAATACTTTGTACAATATTTCTCGTTCGCTACTAAAATCGCTTTCGGATTTTGTAGTATTTATTACAGCAGGTAGGTTGCTTCCGCTTGGTAAATAGCTATGTAATGTTGGTGCGCTAATAGTACGATTTTGTTCTAAAACAGAAATTTGTTCTGCAACATTACGTAACTGTCTAATATTTCCGCTCCAGCGATATTTTATTAAAAGTTGTACTGCATCGTCAGTTAACTTAATAGTTGGCATTTTGTATTTTAAAGCAAAATCACTAGCAAATTTTCTGAATAATATATGTATATCCTCCTTACGTTCTCTTAAAGGCGGAAGGTTGATGTCTACAGTACTTAGTCTGTAATAAAGGTCTTCTCTAAATTTTTCTTTTTTAATAGCATCAAACATGTTTACGTTTGTAGCTGCTACAATACGCACATCTGTTTTTTGAACTTTACTGGATCCAACTTTAATAAATTCTCCATTTTCTAAAACACGTAATAAACGTACTTGGGTTGTTAGTGGCAGTTCTCCAACTTCGTCTAAAAAAATGGTTCCACCATCTGCAACTTCAAAATAACCGTTTCTGGTTGCTGTTGCACCAGTAAAAGCGCCTTTTTCGTGTCCAAAAAGCTCGCTATCTATTGTCCCTTCTGGAATTGCACCACAGTTTACAGCAATGTATTTACCGTGTTTTCTGTGAGATAACTGATGGATTATTTTTGGAATACTTTCTTTTCCAACACCACTTTCTCCAGTTACCAATACAGAAATATCTGTTGGCGACACTTGAATTGATTTTTCAATAGCACGATTTAAACCTGGACTATTTCCAATAATTCCGAAACGTTGTTTTATGGATTGAATGGATTCCATTTTATTTTAAATATTTTTTAGTTTACGTAGTTAAAAGTTTCTTCTTGTACTAAATCTACTCCGTCTAATGAAAATGTTCCGTTTCTAGTTGTAATTCTGTCAGAAGCATTATAAGTAATCATAAACGTAACAGTACTACCATCTGCAGTTACAGAGTTCCAATTGTTTGTACTATGAAACTGTACAATTGCTGGTCCTGCTTCTGCATCATAATCGTCATCTAAAATAGTTAGCCAATATTGGTCACTAAAACCGTCTTTTAAAGGGTTTGTGAAACTGTCAAAACCATAGGTTGTATTGTTGTCGTTTTCTCCAGAGGAGATAACAGTTGTACAGTTTCCGTTAGCGTCATATGTTAAGTTTTCTAATTGAATGCTTAATCCAGCTTCAAAAGATTCCTTTTGTATTAATCTTCCAGAAGTGTCTGTTGTATAAACAGTTGTTGTTGGGTTTCCTGCTTCTGTTTTTGTAATTTCATTTCCTGAAGTAGTAAAAGTGTAGGTGTAATCTTCTGCATCATCTTGAAAATCATCAAACATTATTTCAGTGATATTATCTCCAGAATAAGAAATATTTGTTTGGTTTATTTGTGTTGTGCCTTCAAAGTTTTTTGAAGATATAATTTTACCATTGCTATCTCTTTGTATAGTTCCTGTTGCAGCTATTGTTTGACCAAAAAAAACAGTGTCAACATCAAGATCTGAAACTTTATTGTCTGTATTAAATGTAAAGTCTGTATTTATGGTAATTGGCCCTAAAAACGGGATTTCTGTATCTACATCAAAAGTGTAACTTGATAATTGTAAGTCGTTACTGCTGCTACCTCCACCAGTTCCTCCTGTACCACCTGTACCAGTTCCTCCATCAACACCTAAAAATTCACCTTCTAAAGGTTCGTTTTCGCAAGCAGTAAATAAGCTTAATGACAATACTATTAAAAATAATTTTTTCATGATTTAGTTATTTTATTTCGCCTTAGCGATAATTGTTTAATTATTATTATTTGAAAACTCAACAGCTTCACCTATTAGTGTTGCTTTTGTGCAATCTGTTACGTTAACTTTTACAAAATCCCCTACTTTATAGTTTTGTTTAGGAAATACAACAACTATATTGTGTTGCGTACGTCCTGACCATTGTTGGTTAGATTTTTTAGATTCTCTTTCTACTAAAACTTCAACAGTAGTATTTAAAAACTGTCTAGTTCTGTATTCACTATGTTTAAGTTGTAAAGCAATAATCTCGCTTAAACGTCTACTTTTTTCTTTTTCAGGTATATCGTCTTCAAATTTACGTTCTGCTAAGGTCCCTGGACGTTCTGAGTATGTAAACATATAACCAAAGTTGTACTTTACATATTCCATTAAGCTTAATGTATCTTGATGATCTTGTTCTGTTTCGGTTGGAAAACCAGCAATCATATCTTGGCTAATAGCACAACCAGGAATAATTTTTTTAATATTATCTATTAACGTAAAATATTCTTCGCGTGTATGTAAACGATTCATTGCTTTTAGTATCCTATTACTTCCACTTTGTACTGGTAAATGTATATGATTACATATGTTATCATATTTAGCCATCATTTTTATAACTTCAAGATGCATGTCTTGAGGATTTGATGTGCTAAAACGAATACGCATATTAGGTTGTGCTTTTGCGCACAACTCTAATAGCTTGGCAAAATCTGTTGCTGTCGCTTTTTCTATATCAGACGCTTTTTCAAAATCTTTTTTAAGTCCTCCTCCATACCAAAGGTAACTGTCTACGTTTTGTCCTAAAAGGGTGATTTCTTTATAGCCTTTAGTCCATAAATCATTAACTTCTTCAATAATACTTTGTGGATCACGACTACGTTCTCTTCCTCTAGTAAATGGAACAACGCAAAAAGTACACATGTTGTCGCAACCTCTAGTTATAGATACTAAAGCAGTTACACCATTAGTGTTTAAACGTACAGGACTAATGTCTCCATAGGTTTCGTCTTTAGATAGTACTACGTTAATTGCATCACGTCCTTCGTCTACTTCTGCAATTAAATTAGGTAAGTCTTTATAAGCATCAGGACCAACAACTAAGTCTACAATTTTTTCTTCTTCTAAAAATTTACTTTTTAATCGTTCTGCCATGCAACCTAAAACACCAACCTTCATTTTAGGGTTAAGATCTCTTTTTACTGCATTATATTTTTCTAAACGTTTTCTAACGGTTTGTTCTGCTTTATCTCTAATAGAGCAGGTGTTGACTAAAACTAAATCTGCTTCTTCTAGATTTTGTGTGGTGTTAAAACCTTCGTTTTGAAGTATTGAAGCAACAATCTCGCTGTCACTAAAATTCATAGAACAACCATAGCTTTCTATAAAAAGTTTTTTTGCATTCTCTTTTTTTAAAGGAATTGCTAGTGCCTCTCCTTGTTTAGTTTCGTCTATTGTCTTTTCCATAAATATATTGAAATCACTCACCTTCAATAAGCGTGCAAAGATAGTAATTTTTTAAAAATCTGACAATCTGACAGACTTAAAATTTAAGCTAAAACTTATAAAATTAGGAAGATAAATTTTTTTTGATATACCTTTGCACTCACAAAAATCGAAGAATGGCGAAGAATTTAGTAATAGTAGAGTCACCAGCAAAAGCAAAAACGATAGAAAAATTTCTTGGAAAAGATTTTAAAGTCGAGTCTAGTTTTGGACATATTGCAGACTTGCCTTCTAAAGAATTAGGAGTAGATGTAGAAGGCGATTTTGATCCAAAATATGAGGTGTCTTCAGACAAAAAAGCCTTAGTTAAAAAATTAAAAGCTTTAGCTAAAAAAGCCGAAATGGTTTGGTTAGCAAGTGATGAGGATCGAGAAGGAGAAGCTATAGCATGGCACTTAGCAGAGTCTTTAGATTTAGATAAAGAGAAGACTAAACGTATTGTGTTTCATGAGATTACTAAAGCTGCAATCCAAAAAGCAGTAGAAAATCCAAGACAAATAGATTATGACTTAGTAGATGCACAACAAGCACGTCGTGTATTAGATAGAATTGTAGGTTATGAATTGTCTCCTGTTTTATGGCGTAAAGTAAAAGGAGGTTTATCTGCTGGACGTGTACAATCTGTGTCTGTTAGATTAATTGTAGAAAGAGAAAGAGCTATACAAGATTTTAAACCTGTTGCTTCATATAGAGTAGATGCAGAGTTTTCTAACGTAACTGGTCAGTCTTTTAAAGCAAAGCTTCCAAAGACATTTGCAACAAAAAAAGAAGCTTTAGATTTTTTAAATAAAAACGCATCTGCAGATTTTAAAGTAGCAGATTTAACAAAAAAGCCAGCAAAAAAGAAACCTGCTGCACCTTTTACTACATCAACATTGCAACAAGAAGCATCGCGTAAATTATATTTTTCTGTAAGTAAGACTATGACTATGGCTCAGCGTTTGTATGAAGCTGGACTGATTACTTATATGAGAACAGATAGTGTTAATTTATCTGATGAAGCACGTAAAGGAGCAGAAAAAGAAATTGTAGAAGCTTATGGAAAAGAATATAGTAACGAACGTAATTTTAAAGGAAAATCTAAAGGAGCTCAAGAAGCTCACGAAGCGATTAGACCTACAAATTTTGCTGTACATACTGCAGGTTTAGATTATGATCAAACAAGATTATATGAGTTGATTTGGAAACGTGCAATTGCCTCTCAAATGAGTGATGCAGATTTAGAGCGTACCAATGTTAAAATTGAAGCTAATACGCATAATCAAACCTTTACTGCAAATGGAGAGGTTATAAAATTTGATGGATTTTTAAAAGTCTATTTAGAAGGTACTGATGATGAAGATTTAGAGCAAGAAGGAATGCTACCTGCAATGAAGACTAATGATACGTTGTTAAATAAATACATAACAGCTACAGAGCGTTACACACGTGCACCTTACAGGTTTACGGAAGCATCTTTAGTAAAGCAGTTAGAAGAGCTTGGTATTGGTCGTCCGTCTACTTATGCACCTACAATTTCTACAATTCAAAACAGAAATTATGTAGAAAAGGGAACAGTTGAAGGAGCAGAGCGTGAGTATACTCAATTAGTGTTAGAGTCAGGAAGCGTAAAAGATAATATGTTGACTGAAAAAGTAGGCTCTGATAAAGGAAAATTAGTGCCAACAGATATTGGTACAATTGTAACGGACTTTTTGGTTAATCATTTTGAAAGTATTTTAGATTACAATTTTACTGCAAAAGTAGAAAACCAGTTTGACGACATTGCAGAAGGTAAAGAAGACTGGAAAAAAATGATGAAAAATTTCTATAAGAAGTTTCATCCAGTTGTTGTAGATGTTCAGGAAAATGCAGATAGAGAGTCTGGAGAACGTATTTTAGGAAAAGACCCAAAAACAGGAAAACAAGTTAGTGTGCGTTTAGGTAAATTTGGACCAATGGTACAAAAAGGTACTGTAGATGATGAAGAAAAACCAACCTTTGCAAGCTTAGGGCCAGACCAACAATTAAGTAGTATTACCTATGAAGAGGCAATGGACTTATTTAAGTTGCCAAAACAATTAGGAGAATATAAAGGAGAAGAAGTGGAGGTTAATAACGGACGCTTTGGACCTTATGTTAAATTTGGAAAAAAGTTTGTGTCATTAGCACCAGGACAAGACCCATTAAGTTTAGAAATGGACGAAGCTATTGAACTTATAAAAGAAAAAGAAATTGCAGATGCACCAGTACATGATTATAAAGATCATGGAGTAACTAAAGGAAAAGGACGATTTGGACCATTTATTAAATGGAATGGTTTGTTTATTAATGTAAATAAAAAATACGATTGGGATACATTGTCAAAAGCAGAAATGGAAGAGCTTATTGATGCTAAAATCCAAAAAGAGATTGATAAAGTTGTTCATAATTGGGAAGAAGAAGGCATACGTGTAGAAAAAGCACGTTGGGGAAGACATAATATATTAAAAGGTAAAACAAAAATTGAATTACCAAAAACGGTTGATGCAGCAGCTTTAACTTTGGAAGAAGTAAAAGATATAATTGAAAAGAAGGCACCTAAAAAGAAAGCTAAAGCAAAAAAAAAGCCAGCAACAAAGAAAAAAGCGACAGCAAAAAAGAAATAATATAAATGAATTTTAATTTTCTTTCACCAGTTTCAGATACTGTTTTGGCACATAATCAATTATTGTCGCCACTTTGTCTAGGTCGAAAAATTAAAATACACTCAGCCCAACAAGGAATACCAGATTTAGATACTATAAATATTGTTATCCTAGGAGTTTTAGAAAACAGAAATGACGTTAATTATATTGGAGAAGAATTCAATTTAAACGAAATAAGAAAATCTTTATATACTCTTTTTCCAGGAAGTTGGGGAACATCTATTGCAGATCTAGGAGATATTGAAAAAGGAGAAAGTGTTGAGGATACTTATTTTGCTTTAAAAGAAACACTAGCTATATTAATTAAAAAAAGAATTATTCCTATAATAATTGGAGGAAGTCAAGACTTAACCTATGCAAATTATCGTGCTTATGATAGTTTAATGCCAATGGTTAATGTTGTTAATGTAGATAAGTCCTTTGATTTAGGAGATTCTTCAAAGCCAATAAAAAACAAAAGCTTTGTTGGTAAGGTGATTTTAGACCAACCATATAATCTTTTTAATTATTCAACAATAGGTTATCAAACTTATTTTAATAGTCAAGAAGAAATAGATTTAATGGAGCGTTTATATTTTGAGTCTTATAGATTAGGAGAGGTTTCAAATGATATAACATTAGTAGAGCCAGTAATGAGAGATGCAAATATTGTCTCTGTAGACTTAAGTGTTTTAAAAGCAGCAGAAGTAAGTTTAAAGCAAAAAGTGTCGCCTAATGGATTGGATGGTAAAGAAATTTGTGCTGTTGCACGTTATGCAGGAATAAGTAATAAGGTATCATCTTTTGGAATTTATGAATATAAACCATCACATGATGATGAAATTACTTCAATGTTAATTTCGCAAATCATTTGGTATTTTATAGAAGGAGTTAACTGTAGAGTTAAAGATGATGACTTTTCAGATGATGAAAATCACCAAAAATTCATTACTTTTGCCGAATCGCACGAATTGATTTTTTATAAAAGTACAAAAACAGGACGCTGGTGGATAGAAATACCATTTTTAGCAAATGTTAATAATAAATTAAAAAAGCATACGTTATTACCTTGCACGCATCAAGATTATTTAGATGCATGCAACGATAAAATACCGGAAAGATGGTATAAAGCGTATCAAAAGAATAGTGTTTAACAGCACTAGACGAACAGATAAACAACCTTTTACATCGTTCAAATGTTAAATTTTTACGACGAAATGTAATTTTTTTTAGTTAAAAAGTTGTTTTTTAGGAAATATATAAATATGTTTACGCTCTTAAAAAAATTAAGAGTATTAAATTAACCTCGAGTTTTCAATGAATATGAAGAAGTTTGTATTATTAACAGCGGTTTTCGCACTATTAGTAAGTTGTGGATCAAAAGACAAAGGTCAACTAGTAGGTGCTAAGGGAAAAAAGTGGCACCCAGAAAAACCTTATGGTATGACATTAGTACCAGGTGGAGCATTTATTATGGGTAAAGCAGACGATGATCTAGCAGGAATCCAAGATGCACCAGCCAAAACAGTAACTGTAGCATCTTTTTACATGGATGAAACAGAAATTACAAATAGCGAGTATCGTCAATTTGTAGAATGGGTAAGAGACTCAACTATTCGTACTAAGTTAGCTATTTTAGCTGATGAAGTTGGTATGACTCAAGATGATGGAGGAATTGGAGAATTTGCATTTAAAGATGCAGATACAACAGATTCTTCTGCTTATGAGAAGTATATGCTAGATAATTATAGCGGATTAGGAGAAACTGGATACGAAGGTAGAAAGTTAAACCATGATGTAGATTTAGTATTTGATACTGCAGATTATCCAGATGAGTATTATGTAGAAGTAATGGATACAATGTATTTACCATTAGAAGAATCTTATAATGGTCAACGTACTTGGGATGTTACTAAATTTAAATTCCAATATACTTACATGGATATTGCTAAAGCAGCAAAAAACAAAAAATTAAGACGTAAAGATGTTATTATAAGAGAAGAAGTAGAAATCTATCCAGATACAACTGCTTGGATTAGAGATTTTGCATACTCTTATAACGAGCCAATGCATAATGACTATTTCTGGCATGATGCATATAGTGACTATCCTGTAGTTGGTGTATCTTGGCAACAAGCAAAAGCATTTTGCGAGTGGAGAACAAAACATCATAATGATTACAGAAGATCAAGAAAAATCCATAATGTAGCACGTTACAGATTACCATCAGAAGCACAGTGGGAATACGCTGCTAGAGGAGGTCTTCAAGCTGCAACATACCCTTGGGGTGAACCTTATGCTAAAAACGACAGAGGTTGTTTTATGGCTAACTTCAAACCATTACGTGGTGATTATGCAGCAGATCAATCTTTATATACAGTAGAAGCTGATGCTTACGAGCCTAATGACTTTAACTTATATAATATGGCAGGAAACGTATCAGAATGGGTAGACTCATCATACGATCCAGCTTCATATGAATATGCATCTACAATTAATCCAAGTGTAAATGATCCAAGTAATAAACGTAAAGTTGTACGTGGTGGATCTTGGAAAGATGTTGCTTACTACTTACAAGTAAGTTCTAGAGATTATGAGTATTCAGATTCTGCAAGAAGCTACATTGGTTTCAGAACAGTACAAGATTACATGGGAACAGATATTACAGCTAACGCAAGAAAATAATAAATTAATATACCTACTTAATAATTAAACTTAACAACTAAAAACTTAGAAATTATGGCACAAAAAGGAAAAATCACAGTAACTAATATGATCTACGGATTAGGAGCAGCAATCGTAATTGTAGGAGCTTTATTTAAAATCCAACACTGGCCTTATGGTTCAGAAATCCTAACACTAGGTATGATTGTAGAAGCACTGGTATTTACATATTCAGCTTTTGAAAGACAACAATCAGATTTAGATTGGTCTTTAGTTTACCCTGAATTAGCAGGTGGTCAAATGACTGGAAAAAAAGCTAAAAAAGAAGAGCCAAAAGATGCAGAAGGATTATTATCTAAAAAATTAGATAGCTTATTAAAAGATGCTAAAATTGACGGAGAATTAATGTCAAGTTTAGGAGAAAGCATTAGAAACTTTGAAGGAGCAGCAAAAGGAATCTCTCCAACTGTAGACTCTATGGCTGCAACAAAAAAATATGGTGAAGAAATGTCATTAGCAGCAGCGCAAATGGAATCTTTAAATAGCCTTTATAAAGTACAAATGGAAAGTGCTAGTCGCCAAGCTTCAATTAATGAAGAAGCTGTTGAAAACGCAACTAAATTAAAAGAGCAAATGCAATCTTTAGCATCTAACTTATCTTCTTTAAATGGAGTATATGGTGGAATGTTAACTGCAATGAACAAAAACTAATTAGTAATTAGTATCAACTAATATTAATAACTCAAAAAACTAATTAGACATGGCAGGAGGAAAAGCATCTGCAAGGCAGAAAATGATTAACTTGATGTATTTAGTATTCATCGCAATGATGGCAATGAATATGTCAAAAGAAGTACTATCAGCATTTGGATTGATGGACTCAAAGTTTGCAGAATCTAATGATATAGCTACAGAAAAAAATGGCGCATTATTAGCAGATTTAGAAACTAAAGCTGAGGAGAAAAAAGAAGAGTTTGCTGTACCATTCAACAAGGCAACTCAAGTTAATGCTGTTTCAGATAAATTTTATAAGTACATAGGTACTTTAAAAGCAGACTTATTAAGAGAAGGAAAATATGCAGTAGATCCTGAAACTGGTAAGTTACCATTTGAAGCAATGGATAAAACTGATATTTTAGACGAAATGTGGTTTACTGGTGATCGTGAAACTAAAAAAGGTCAAGAAGTATTAGCTAATATTTCAAAATATAAAGAGGATATTAAAGCAATTCTTGGTACAGATGTAAAATATAAAAAAGCAATCGAGAGTTTAGATAAGCGTTTTTCTACCGAAGAACAATTAACTAAAGACGGAATTAAAAAGAGTTGGTTAAATTATAATTTTCAAGGCTTTCCAGCTATAGCATCATTTACAAAGCTTACAGCAATACAAAATGATGTGAAAATGACAGAAGCTAACATGTTTAATTTATTCTTAGGGAATAGTTTAGATGAGGCAGTTTCTTTAAAGAAGTATCAAGCAATTGTATTAGCAGACAAATCTGCGTTTTTTGCAGGAGAAAAATTTCAAGGAAAGGTTGTTTTAGGAAAATACGCTAATGTAACTCCAACTAAATTATCTGTTCAAGGTAGAGAAATTGATATAGCTAAAGCTGTAGATTCTACAGGAGCAGCAAAATTAGATTTCAATGTTGGTAATGTTGGAGAGCATGATCTTAAAGGTACTTTTACTTTCTTAGAAGATGGTAAGCCTTTAGAAATTCCAATAGTTGGTAATTACGTTGTGGTTCCAAGACCAAACTCTGCAACAATTTCTGCAGATAAAATGAATGTTGTATATAGAGGTGTACCTAACCCTATGACAATTTCTTTTGCTGGTGTACCAGATAATAAAGTAAGTGCTTCAGGTTCAGGATTATCTAAAGCGAGTGGTGTTGGAAAATATACTATGAATCCTGGTTCAGGTAATGAAGTGACAATTAGTGTTACTGCTAAGCTTGATGATGGTTCTAGTGCATCTGATAAAGCTACATTTAGAATTAAAGATATTCCTAAACCATCAGGTACAATTGCTGGAAAGTCAGAAGGTTCTTTACCAAGAAACAATGTTGAAATTGGTACTATTAAAGCAGTCTTAGAAGACTTTGATTTTAATTTACCATTAACAGTAACTTCATTTAAATTTAAAGTTCCTGGACAAGCAACAGTTAGAGTAAATGGAAGCAAACTTAATGGAGCTGCAAAAGCTGCTTTAAGAAAAGCTAGACGTGGTGACGCAGTTCAGATTTTTGATATTAAATCTAAAGCAAATTCTAGTGTAAGAATTAAACCATCAAGCCCAATTGCAATTGAGCTGTCTAACTAATCAAAATAGTTGATTAATAAATTAAAAAACAAATTTCAGATGAATTATAAATCTTTGTTAGCAGTCGTATTTGGTGTAGCGTTTATCGCTCAAGTCAATGCGCAATCTAATATTCTTAATGCTAAATCTCCAGAAGAGATTGGTGTAAGAACAGAAGAACAAAAAGCGTTAGATAACGACAAACCTCTAGAATACGGTTACGTTGATGATAGAGATATTATGTTTGCTAAAATGACTTGGGAAAAAGTTGTTTTGGATGAGCGTGTAAACTTCCCATTATACTATCCTGTGGATACAAATAATATTGGAAGCGAAAGACGTTCGTTATTTGATGTGTTAACAAAAGCAATAGACGATGGTAAAATAGAAAACGTATATAACGATTCTTATTTTACAGGTTTACGTACTAAAAAGGAATTAGCAGAAATTAGAACAGCTGTAGATACTATGGATATTGGATACGATCAGTTAAATGCTGATGGTTATGTAGATCCAGAATATATTACTACTGTAACTATTTCTTCTTATGATGTTTCTGCTTACTTAATTAAAGGTCTTTGGTATTTTGATAAGCGTCAAGGTGAATTAAAATATAGATTATTAGGTATAGCTCCAGCAGCAGCAGATGTTAATTATATTAACTCTAATGACGAAGCTAATAAAGAGCCTATTCCTTTATTCTGGTTGTTTTATCCAGATGTAAGAGATATTTTACATGAAGCCAAAGCGTTTAATGCTAAAAATAGTGCAATGCCTTTCTCTTTTGATCACTTATTAAACTCAAGACGTTTTAACAGTGTTATTTACAAAGAAGAAAATGTGTTTGGAGACCGTAAAGTTGAAGAGTATGTTGCAGAAAATGCATTAATGCAATTATTAGAATCTGAAAGAATAAAAGAAAAAATTAGAAACTTCGAGTTGGACATGTGGTCATACTAAAAGTATTGATTTTATAATATTCAAAAACGCTCACTTTTTAAGTGAGCGTTTTTTTTATTTGTTATTCTTTCCTTAGTAGGATTAAGCATATAAATTATATTTTTGTAATATGGAAGTAGATTATATTGTTGTTGGTTGTGGTTTGGCTGGAGTTTCTTTTTGCGAAAAATTAAAAGAAAACAATAAGTCTTTTGTTGTCTTTGATAATAACTCTCAACAGTCATCAATTGTCGCAGGAGGATTATACAATCCAGTAACTTTAAAAAGATTTACTCCAGTCTGGAAAAGCGAAGAGCAACTAAATGTGGCTTTACCACTTTACAATGCTCTAGAAGATGTTTTAAAGGTAAAGTTAGATTATAAAATTTCTGTTAAAAGACGTTTTACCTCTCTTGAAGAGCAAAACAATTGGTTTGCAGCTTCAGATAAAATAGGTCTAAAACCATTTTTAAATACTTCACTTCAAGAAAATACAAACCCTTTTATTAATGCAGATTTTAAATTAGGCGAAGTTTTTAAAACTGGAAGATTAGATACTAAATTATTAATAGAACATTATAAAAAACACTTAGCAAGTAATAACCAATTACTAGTTGAAGCTTTTAACCATGATGTACTTGTTACAGAAAATAATAAGATAAGTTATAAAACTATTACTGCAAAACAGATTGTATTTGCTGAAGGTTTTGGGATTAAACAAAACCCCTTTTTTAAAGATTTACCATTAAATGGTACTAAAGGTCAATTGTTAACTATTTATGCACCAGAGTTAAAGTTAGACTATGTATTAAAATCTAGTGTATTTGTAATACCGCAAGGACAAGATGTTTATACTGTAGGCTCAACGTATGAGCAAAAAGACAAAACCAATACAATTACACAAGATGCAAGAGAAATGCTTTTAAACAAGCTAAAAACATTTATAAAATGCGATTTTGAAGTGCTTAATCAAGTTGCAGGAGTAAGACCTACGGTAAAAGATAGAAAGCCATTAATTGGGAGGCACCAAACTAATAAAAACATGTATTTATTAAATGGACTAGGATCAAGAGGTGTTATGATTAGTCCATATGTTTCAAACCAACTGTATAATTTTATTGAAAATAATATTCCAATAGATAAAGAGATTGATTGCTCAAGGTTTTATTAAACCTTGAATTATTTTTTAGGTTTGGCTGCTAAATTTTTATCATAACTCATAAAAATATTAATCCAAATATTTCTAGATAGCCTAATAATTATTGGGTAAAACGCTAACATAGTAACAACAATAGTAATAAAAGCAGTATTTAAGGATGTTTTTAATAATAAATAACTAATTACAAAAGCAGCAACTGCAAACGCAATTCCAACACCATAACTAACATACATCGATCCATAAAAAAAGGAAGGCTCAATCATATACTTAGTGTTACAATTACTACAACGCTCATGCATTTTAAACAATTTGCTTAATTTATACGGATTAGGTTCTGTGTACATAAATTCTTCATGACACTTAGGACATTTTCCAGTAAAAATCCCATATAATTTAGAGCCTTTTTTAAACATAATAATTGTGTACTTTTGCAGTTCGAAAAAAAATAATGTAGTGAAGTAAAAACTTCAAATGCAAAACTAAGTTTTATTCGTTCAATTTTAAGTAACATAAGTCACAAATCGATGCTAAATATTCATAATTTATCTATTTCATTTCAAGGAGAATACCTTTTTGAAGACATTACATTTAAATTAGGAAATGGAGATAGGGTAGGACTTATTGGTAAAAATGGAGCTGGTAAATCTACTATGCTAAAAATTTTATCGAAAGAATTAGAGCCTGATTCTGGACAAATAGCAGCAGATAAAGAGCTTAAAATAGGATTTTTAAAGCAGGATATTGATTTTGTTTTAGGAAGAACTGTACTTGAAGAGTCTTACCAAGCTTTTACAGAAATTAAATTGTTAGAAGCAAAACTAGAAAGTATAAATGCACAATTAGCAGAACGTACAGATTACGAAAGTGAAGCCTATCATGATTTGATGGTAGAGATTAACGACATCCAACATCAATACGAAATAATTGGAGGTTATAACTATCAAGGTGAAACAGAAAAAATACTTCAAGGACTAGGTTTTAAACGTGAAGATTTTGATAAGCTTACCGACACCTTTTCTGGTGGTTGGCGTATGCGTATTGAGTTGGCTAAATTATTATTACAAAGTAATGATGTTTTATTATTGGATGAGCCTACCAACCACTTAGATATAGAATCTATTATTTGGTTAGAAGGGTTTTTAAGAAATTATCCAGGAGCAGTAGCAATTGTATCGCATGATAAAATGTTTTTAGATAATGTAACTAATCGTACAATCGAAATTTCTTTAGGACGTATTTATGATTATCCAAAGCCTTACACTAAATATTTAGTATTGCGTGAAGAGATTAGAACACAGCAATTAGCGTCTCAAAAAAATCAGCAAAAGCAAATAGAGCAGACTGAAAAACTAATTGAAAAGTTTCGTGCCAAAGCGAGTAAAGCAACTATGGCTCAATCATTAATCAAAAAGTTAGATAAGATTGATAGAATAGAGGTGGATGAGGATGATAACTCTGTGATGACTTTAAATTTCCCTGTGTCTATTACACCAGGAAAAGTGGTGATTGAGGCAGAAAGTGTTTCTAAAAGTTATGGAGATAATAAAGTGCTGACTAATGTAGATTTATTAGTAGAGCGTGATATAAAAACAGCTTTTGTTGGGCAGAACGGTCAAGGTAAATCAACTTTAGCAAAAATTATTGTTGGAGAGTTGGATAAGTATGAAGGACAATTAAAAAGAGGTCATAATGTACAAATAGGCTATTTTGCTCAAAATCAAGCCGAATATCTTGACGGAAGCAAAACCGTTTTAGATACTATGATTGATGCAGCAAATGAGACCAATAGAAGTAAAGTACGTGATATTTTAGGGTCTTTTTTGTTTAGAGGTGACGAAGCAGAAAAATACGTAAGAGTATTATCTGGAGGAGAGCGTAACCGTTTAGCATTAGCAAAATTAATGTTACAACCCTTTAATGTATTGGTAATGGATGAGCCTACCAACCACTTAGATATTAAATCTAAAAATGTTTTAAAAGAAGCATTACAACGTTTTGAAGGAACACTAATTTTAGTATCGCACGATAGGGATTTTTTACAAGGATTAACAGATACAGTTTTTGAGTTTAAAGACGGTAATATTAAAAAATATCTTGGAGATGTAGATTTTTACTTAGAACAACGTAATGTTGAAAACTTAAGAGAAGTAGAAAAAAGAACAGTTGTAAAAAGCGAGGTTAAAACAACACCTAAACAATCCTACGAAGATCAGAAAAGGCTAAAATCGTTAAAAAATAAATTAAGTAATTGCGAATCTAAAATCAGTCAATTAGAAAAAGAAATAAAAGACATTGATGTAGAATTAGCTGTTAATTATGACCAGACAGTATCTAAACCTGACTTTTTTGAAACGTACCAAGCTAAAAAAGATCAATTAGAAAAACTAATGGAAAATTGGGAGGTTATTACTTTAGATTTGGAGCAGTTATCATAACTCTTTTAAGTTTTCTTTAACGTTCAGGCTTTAAACTAAAGTCTAATTTTGCAGTCTTATCTTTATCAAAATTATATAATGCGAAATATTATCCTATCCATCATTGGTCTTCTATTAATTGTTGGTTCTTTTTTTGTTGCCAAACAACTTATAGCAAATAAAAAAAAACCTAAGCCAGTAGCAGCTAAAGTTGTAAAAACAGTGTTTACAGATACTGTTCAAAACACAACAATTCCAATTGTAATACCAGCTCAAGGTAATTTAACAGCTAAGCAACGTGTGGAATTGTATTCTGAAGTGCAAGGTGTATTTAGATCTGGAAGTAAATTGTTTAAACCAGGACAAACGTATCGTAAAGGTCAAACATTAATTCGTGTGGATGCTTCAGAGTATTATGCAAGCGTACAATCTTCAAAAAGTAATTTATACAATTCTATTGCTGCAATAATGCCAGATTTGCGTTTAGATTTTCCAGATGTTTTTCAAAAATGGCAATCCTACTTAAATAGTTTCGATTTAAACAAAACAACTCCAAAGTTGCCAGAAATGACTTCGGATAAAGAAAATTATTTTATTACTGGACGTGGTATAATTACTAATTATTATAATGTCAAAAATTTAGAACAACGATTAGCTAAGTATACTATTTCAGCACCATTTTCTGGAATTTTAACACAAGCTTTAGCATCAGAAGGTTCTTTAATTAGAAATGGTCAAAAGTTAGGCGAATTTATTAATCCTTCGGTTTACGAAATGGAAGTTGCATTAAGTAAGTCTTTTGCAAATATTTTAAAAGCAGGAGAATCTGTTACACTAAACAGTTTAGATAAGACAGAGATTTATCAAGGAATAGTATCTCGTGTTAACGGAAGTATTGATGCAACAACACAAACCATTACAGCTTATATTGAGGTTAAAAACCCTAACCTAAAAGAAGGTATGTATTTGGAAGCTAATTTAAATGCAAAAAGCATAGATAATGCAATCCAAATTGACAGAAACCTTTTGTCTGACGATCAACAGATTTTTATAATAAAAGATAGTTTGTTAGATGTTATGCCTGCAAAACCTATCCATTTTTCTGAAACTAAAGTAGTGTTAAAAGACGTACCTAACGGAACCATAATTTTAAAACGTCAAGTTCCTGGTGCTTACGCTGGAATGTTAGTTAAGCCTTATTTAAAAAAGGAAGAAGTAAAAAACACCAATAACTAATGAGAAAAGTAATAAGTTATTTTATTAAGTATCATGTTGCTGTAAACGTTTTTATTATTGCGTTTTTTGCATTAGGTATTATTGGTGTGATGTCGCTTAAATCGTCATTTTTTCCACTTACAGAATCTAAAATAATTAATGTTAGTATTGCATATCCTGGAGCGTCACCACAAGAGATAGAAGAAGGGATTGTGCTTCAAATTGAAGATAATTTAAAAGGATTAAAAGGGATTGATCGTGTCACTTCTGTATCTAGAGAAAATAGCGGAACAATTACTGTAGAAATCGAAAAAGGAGAAAGCCTAGATTTTATGCTTCTTGAAGTTAAAAATGCGGTGGATAGAGTGCCTTCTTTTCCAACAGGAATGGAACCTTTGGTGGTTTCTAAAAGAGAAGAAGCACGTCAAACAATTTCTTTCGCTTTAAGCGGAAAAAACATCCCATTGGTAACATTAAAACAACTAGGAAGACAAGTAGAGAATGATTTAAGAACCATTGATGGAATTTCTCAAATTGCAGTGTCTGGATATCCACAAGAAGAGATAGAAATTGCTGTAAACGAAAACGATTTACTTGCTTATAATTTAACGTTTAGCGATGTTGCCAATGCTGTTAGTACGTCTAACATATTAGTCACTGGAGGTAATATTAAAACCGTAACTGAAGAGTATTTAATTAGAGCCAATAATAAACAATATTATGGAGCAGAATTTTCAAATATTATAGTAAAAGCATCAGCAGATGGTAAAGTGGTACGTTTAAAAGACGTAGCAGTGGTTAAAGATCGTTTTTCAGAAACACCAAATGCAACCTATTTTAATCAAGAATTATCAGTAAATGTAACAATAACAAGTACAAATAATGAAGATCTAATTACATCTGCAGACAAAGTAAAGGAGTATATTAAGATATATAACCAAAAGCACACTAATATTAAATTGGATGTGGTAAGGGATTTGTCCATAACCTTAAATCAACGTACCCAATTACTAACAGAAAATGCATTAGTTGGGATGCTCTTAGTTTTGGTGTTTCTATCTATATTTTTAAACACACGTTTAGCATTTTGGGTAGCATTTGGCTTGCCAATTTCGTTTTTAGGTATGTTTATTTTTGCTGGACAATTTGATGTTACAATTAATGTATTATCGCTTTTTGGGATGATAATTGTGATAGGTATATTAGTAGATGATGGTATTGTAATTGCAGAAAATATTTATCAGCATTTTGAGAAAGGTAAAACTCCAAAACAAGCAGCAATTGATGGTACAATGGAAGTGATTCCGCCTGTAGTTTCAGCAATTATAACCACTATTTTAGCATTTTCATTATTCTTCTTTTTAGATAGTCGTATAGGCGAATTTTTTAGTGAAGTTTCTGTAATAGTAATTTTAACTTTAGTTGTTTCGTTGGTAGAAGCGCTAATTATTTTGCCAGCTCATTTAGCACATTCTAAAGCCTTAAAGCCTCAAAATGTGGATAAAAACCCTTCAAAATTGAAGCAATTTTTTTCTAAAATGAGAGGGATAAATAAAGCAGGAGATAATTTTATGTCCTTTTTAAGAGATAAAGTGTATGCACCAGTATTACACTTTGTGTTTAAGTTTAAACTATTTTCTTTAGGTGTTTTTGTGGCTTTGTTAGTATTAACATTTGGATCTATTGGTGGCGGAATTATTAATACGTCTTTTTTTCCAAGAATTGCAAGTGATGCAGCAAATATTGAGTTGGTAATGCCTGCAGGAACCAATGTAAAAATCACAGATTCTATTATTTCTATGATAGAAGAAAAAGCCTTTATTGTAAATAAAGAGCTAACAGAAAAATATTTAAAAGGTACAGATAAACAATTGTTTGAAAATACAATTGTTGATATTAATAGTAGTTCTAGCGCATCGTTACGTATTAATTTATTACCAGGAGAAGAGCGTCCAGACGCTATCCAATCTTTTTTAGTTACAAATAGACTAGAAGAATTGGTGGGTCCAGTAATAGGTACAGAAAGGCTTATTTATGGTTCTGGTGGTAATTTTGGTGGTAGTCCTGTTTCTGTATCATTATTAAGTAATAATATAGACGAGTTAAAAGCATCTAAAGCAGAACTTAAACATTACTTAGAGACTAACCCTTTACTTAAAGATATTGCAGATAATGATCCTGTCGGAATAAAAGAAATAAGATTAGAGTTAAAAGAAAGTGCCTACCTATTAGGCTTGGATTTAAGAACAATAATGAGCCAAGTGCGCTTAGGTTTTTTTGGTGCCCAAGCTCAGCGTTTTCAACGTGGACAAGATGAGATAAGGGTTTGGGTAAGGTTTGATAGAGACAATAGAAGTTCTATAAACAATCTGGATGATATGCGTATCTTAACACCAAGTGGTGAGCATGTCACGTTAAAAGATATTGCTAGTTATACAATAGTTCGTGGAGAGGTTGCTATAAATCATTTAGAAGGACAAAGAGAAATCCAAGTGTTTGCAGATTTAAAAGATCCAAGTACTAGTGCAACAGACATTACGGATGATATCAGAACGGATTTTATACCCAAATTACAATCTAAATACCCAACAATCTCTGCGTCTTTTGAAGGACAGAATAGAGAAGCTGGTAAGTTGTTAGGGTCTTTAAAAGTCGCTGGAGGTATCATACTATTACTTATATATATAACAATAGCGTTTACTTTTAGAAGTTATTCTCAACCAATATTATTAATCTTATTAATACCATTTAGTTTAACAGCAGTAGCTTGGGGACACTGGTTGTTAAATTTTCCGGTAAACATCCTATCCTTATTAGGTATTATAGCATTAATTGGGATTATGGTCAATGATGGATTAGTTTTGATTGGTAGATTTAATAGTAATTTAAAAGAAGGGATGACCTTTGATTTGGCTTTATCTGAAGCTGGAAAATCTAGGTTTAGAGCTATTTTCTTAACCTCATTAACAACAGTTGCAGGATTAGCACCTTTACTTATGGAAAAAAGCAGGCAAGCACAATTTTTAAAGCCTATGGCTATTTCTATTTCTTTTGGTATTGCATACGCAACTATTTTAACCTTATTAGTATTGCCATTATTTTTATCGTTTAGCAATAGTATTAAACAAAAAGGTAAGTGGCTTATAACAGGAAAGGATGTCTCAAAAGAAGAAGTAGAACGTGCAATTAAAGAACAAAATGAAGAAAATGAGCATTAAAAACTATCTATTATTTGCTTTTTTAATTTGTGCAATAACTACCCAAGCACAAAATATTTTAAGTCAAGAAGAAGCTGTAAAATTAGCTTTGGAGAATAACTACGGAATTAAAATAGCAAACAATGCAGTTGAAATAGCAGAGAATAATACAAGTGTATTAAACTCTGGTTTTTTGCCTACTTTAAATGGTAGTGCAGGAGCAACTTATAATCTTGATAATACCGAAGCGCAATTTTCAAACGGAACATCAACAGTTTTAAATGGTGCAGAAAGTAGTAGATATAACGCGTCATTAAATGTAAATTATACCATTTTTGATGGATTGGGAAGACGTTATAACTACAAGCGTTTAAAAGAACAATATCAATTGTCAGAGTTGCAAGCTAGAGAAACAATAGAAAACACCATAGTACAATTATTTTCTGTATACTATAATGTGGCTCAATTATCAGAAAATGTAGATGCTTTACAACAAACATTAAAAGTATCTAAGGATAGATTGGTACGTGCACAATATCAATTTGATTATGGTCAAAACACCAAGCTTGGTGTTTTAAATGCAGAAGTAGATATTAATAACGATAGCATTAATATTATAAATACAAATCAGTTATTAAAAAGCGCTAAGCGCGATTTAAATGTTGTATTAGGTAATGTTTTAGAAGACGCCTTTCAAGTAGATACAGAGGTTATTTTTGCATTGCAGTTTCAAAAAGACAGTTTATTTGAAAATGCTAAACGACGTAATGTTGCATTGCTCCAAACAGAAAAAAACATAGCTATTAGTCAATTAGATATTAAATCTGGTAAATCTGCTTATTTACCTACATTAGGGTTAACTGGTACTTATGGTTGGAATGAAAATAACAATAATGCAGCATCATTTGTGTCTGTTTCTACAAATACAGGATTGTCTGGAGGGTTAAACTTGTCTTGGAATTTGTTTGATGGAGGAAGTACAATGACAAGAGTTAAAAATGCTAAAGTTAATCTTGAAACACAGCAACTACAAAAAGAAAATATTTTAATAAGTATTACACGCGATTTTGAAAACGCATGGGAAGACTATCAAAATAAACTTAATATTTACAATATTCAGCAAAGTAATATTTTGACATCTCAAAGTAATTTTGAACGTACACAAGAAAAATTTAAAATTGGTCAAGTTAATTCTATCGAGTTTAGACAAGCGCAACTTAATTTATTAAATGCTGAGTTAAGTAGAAATCAAGCAAAGTTTCAAGCCAAGTTGGCCGAAATCCAATTACTTCAATTAAGTGGAGAATTACTTAATGTTAATTTTTAAAATTGCATTTAATCGATAAAAATGAATATTTCATGATAAAAAGTTAATATTTAATGTAGTTTATCGAATTTATTTGTTTTTTATCTTGTTTAGACTTAGTTTTACATCGTATTAGACCCCAAATCTAAAAACTATGAAAACTTTAAAATTAACTTTAGCATTTTTATTCTTTGCATTTATCTCGTTTGCAAACGTTTCAAATTCAGAAAAAGAAGCTTTAATAGCATTATATAATAATACTAATGGAGCAGAATGGACTAAAACTTGGGACCTAGAAGCATCTGTAGATACTTGGCATGGTGTAACAGTAATAGACTCTAAAGTAGTAAGTTTAAATTTATCATTTAATAACTTACAAGGACAAATCCCATCAGAGATTGGACAGTTATCAAATTTGCAAGTTTTAAATCTTAGTTTTAATAAACTTAAAGGAAACTTACCAGAAGCTATTTCAAGTTTACAGGAATTATATTCAATTCAATTATTTCTAAACCAATTAGAAGGCGAAATTCCAAATTGGATAGGTAAGTTAGCAAACTTAGAGTTTTTAGCATTATACAGTAATAAGTTTTCTGGTGCAATTCCTGAATCTATAACAGAATTAAAAAAACTAAAAAGTTTAGAGTTAGGAAGTAATTTTTTAACAGGACAAATACCATTTGACATTAACAAATTGGAAGCGCTTAAAAAATTAAGTCTTTTAGATAACCAGTTAGAAGGAAACATTCCAGAAAGTATTGTTGATTTAACAAATCTTGAAGAATTGGTGTTATCAAGCAATAAATTATCAGGTACGTTACCATTTGAATTATCTCAATTATCAAGTTTAAAATTATTAATGGTTAGCGATAATCAATTAAATAATGACTATGTAACTGTTGTTGATGACTCACCAAATAAAGTAGCTTTGTTTTTAGAAGATACAGAAGTGGTAAGCAAGCAATAACCTTTAGATTAAAATATATTTAAAATAGTCAACCTTTGGTTGACTATTTTTATTTTTGGTAAAAAGTAAAATATGTTTGAACATCATTTTCAGTGTCCTTACTGTTGGGAAACAATATCTATGTTAATAGATCCTAGTATTGCAAAACAAACCTATGTTGAGGATTGTGAGGTCTGTTGTAACCCAATCCAAGTTACACCTCAATTTGAAGAAACAGAATTAGTTGGTTTTGATGTAGTTAATATAGAACAATAAAAATTTGTAAAATATACTTGTAATATCTAAAAAGCATTGTATATTTGCAGTCCGAAATGATTTGGTCGGCATTATGAACCGTAAGTTAAAAGCTAAGTAAAAAATTTCAGATTATAAATCGCGGGATAGAGCAGTAGGTAGCTCGTCGGGCTCATAACCCGAAGGTCACTGGTTCGAGTCCAGTTCCCGCTACTAAAAAAAGCTTCACAGAAATGTGAAGCTTTTCTTATTTTTACAGAATGAATGATAACTTCAAAAACGAATTTTTTGGAATAGGTATCCAAAATGGAAAAACTCCCGAAAACCTTGGTGTGCTTTGGCGATCTGCACAAAATTTAGGAGCTAGTTTTATTTTTACGATAGGTAATCGTTATGCAAAACAAGCTTGCGATACGCACAACGCTGTTAATGCTATGCCATATTTTCATTACGATAATTTTGAAGAGTTTATAAAACATCTACCAAAAGGAGCACGATTAGTAGGTGTAGAGTTAACAAAGGATGCGGAACCATTAGAGACTTTTAACCATCCAAGGCGATGTGTATATTTATTAGGAGCAGAAGATCATGGTTTATCTAAAGAAGCCATAAATAAATCGCACTTTTTAGTTAAATTTAAGTCAGAGTTAAGCTTAAATGTATCTGTTGCAGGAAGTATTGTGATGTATGATAGAGGAATAAATAAACCAAGGTCGTAACTTTGCACACTATTAAATAGAATAAGATGACACATAAAGCAGGATTTGTAAATATAATTGGTAACCCAAATGTTGGTAAGTCAACACTTATGAATGCGTTTGTAGGCGAAAAATTATCTATTATAACGTCTAAAGCCCAAACAACTCGCCATCGTATTTTAGGAATTGTAAATGGTGAAGATTTTCAGGTTGTATTAAGTGATACACCAGGAATTATAAAACCAGCTTACGAGCTGCAAAGCTCCATGATGGACTTTGTTAAGTCTGCTTTTGATGATGCAGATGTATTAATTTATATGGTAGAAATTGGTGAGAAAGAATTAAAAGACGATGCGTTTTTTAAAAAAATAACCAATGCAAAAATCCCTGTTTTATTATTATTAAATAAAATAGATAAGTCTAATCAAGAACAATTAGAAGAACAAGTACAATCTTGGGCAGACAAAGTGCCAAATGCAGAGATTATTGCAATATCTGCTTTAGAAGGGTTTAATGTAAAAGAAGTATTTGATAGGATTATTGAGTTACTTCCAGAATCTCCAGCTTATTATCCAAAAGATCAATTAACGGATAAGCCTGAACGCTTTTTTATTAACGAAACCATCAGAGAAAAAATATTAATGCATTACAAAAAGGAGATCCCTTATGCTGTAGAAATTGATACAGAAGAGTTTTTTGAAGAAGAACAAATTATACGTGTACGTTCTGTAATTATGGTCGAGCGCGAAACACAAAAAGGAATTATCATTGGACACAAAGGATCTGCTTTAAAACGTGTTGGTGTTGAAGCTAGAAAAGATTTAGAAAAATTCTTCGGAAAGCAAATACATTTAGAATTATACGTAAAAGTTAATAAAAATTGGAGGAGTAATCAAAGACAATTAAAACGTTTTGGTTACAATAAATAGTTGGTTATTTATCTAAAACTTCACTCATAAAAGTATATAAATCGGTCATTTCTTTTTGATTTGAAGATTTACTAATACGACCTGAAAAATAAAGAACAAACCATAGTATTACCATTAATACCATTCCCCAAACTTGTAAATTGTAGTCTACTTTTAAAGCATAATTTGAATAGGCCCAAATACAAAATGCAATAAATAATCCAGCAACTGCAAAGTGCAAAAACATAAACAGTGTCCAAACCGTTGGATTTGGTCCAAACAAACCATATAATTGACTTTTGCGGTCTTCAGTTTCATTTATTTCTAAATGTAATTGTGGAGACCAAAAATGTTGATCTGCTTTAGGAAGTTTAATAAATACATGGTCATCAACTCTAGATACAATAAACTGCTTTTGTTCATTCTTTTGTGCTTCAAAAGCATCTAAAACAGTGGAGTGGCTTTTGTTTAATTCTATTTTAAATCGTGGTCTAAGCACGACTTCATTTAAATTTTCATTCATAATAAACTCATAATGAAGTAAAATACTATTTTTTTTCGAATTAATAACTAGTATAAACACTACCTTTGCACTCGCTTACAGGATATGTAATGCAGATAAAAAACAAATTATGAGTAGTATAGTAGCAATAGTAGGAAGACCAAATGTTGGAAAATCAACTTTTTTTAACAGGTTAATTCAACGTAGAGAAGCAATTGTAGACGCTGTAAGTGGTGTAACTAGAGATAGGCATTACGGAAAAAGTGATTGGAACGGAAAAGAGTTTTCGTTAATCGATACAGGTGGTTATGTAAAAGGAAGTGATGATATTTTTGAAGCAGAAATTGATAGACAAGTAGAATTAGCTATTGATGAAGCTGATGTTATTGTCTTTATGGTCAATGTTGAAGATGGTGTAACTGGAATGGATGAAGATGTTGCCAGATTATTACGTAAGGTTACAAAACCTGTGTTTTTAGTTGTAAATAAGGTAGATAACGGAAAAAGAGAAGAAGATGCTGTCGAGTTTTATAG